>JAQGHT010000452.1 GCA_028291565.1 Planctomycetaceae bacterium
CTGCGTTTCTGACATCTTCGAAATCAGGTTCGGTCCCACCCAGACTTCGCCCTCGCTGGGACGATCCAGACCTGCAATCAAATTGAGCAGCGTTGTCTTCCCCGAACCGCTGGGGCCCATCAGGCCGAGAAACTCCCCTTCAGGGACTTCCACGTTCAGCCCATTGAGAACGTCAACTCGTTCGCTGCCCCGTTTGAAGTATTTGTGAACCCCGAGCACCCGAACGACCGGTTGCGCGTTGATTTTTGAAGCCATTTGCATCCACCTTGGAGACTCTGACTGAGGCTCGGAAGACTGAAAAACAAGTCTGCGAACAGGGTAGGCGGCAAAGCAGAAAATGGCAAGGATGAATGGGACGAGCAGACGTGTCGCCGTGAGACACGGCAGCGTCAGATATCGGCGCGGAGTTCGGAATTTTCGGACGCCGATTTCCATGTAGGCAAGATTGCCAAGCCTTGGGGATCGGACCAGAATAGGCCTGTTTCTCACCCCGGTAGGGGGGCGGATATTATCCGGTGGTTGAGCGCAGCGACACCAACGGAATGAAAACGCGATTGAGAAATTGATCCCGGAGGGATCGCAGATCTCAATCGGTCGCAGGTTCAAGTTCTGTTTTAAATTTTTGCTAACAATGGCATCTTAGTAATTATCACGACTTTCCAATTCCAGCGATTCAGCTCACGGTTGTTGGGCTGGACGCAAGATTTCGAAGTGAATCGACCAGCCCGTGAAAACGCGTCTCGAGGTTGTGCGACCCCTGCCGGGGTCGAGATTCTCTCTGATCTCAAAACCGGTGGTGTCGCTGCGCTCAACCACCGGCTAATATCTGTCATCCCTCCGGGATGGTCTACAGGAACCGCTTGACGATTGAAAATGGCGCAACTTCAAAACTTGCGCTTCGGGCTAGTATTAGCCCGTGAATAATCCCCTTTGGGTTCCTCATCGATCCGTTTTTGGCTCAGAATAAATAAGGATTGTCATGCCATTGCGTAGTCGAGAGTGGTTTGCGGGCCGAGAAGAATTGGCGTTTCAACATCGGTCGGCGTTACGTTCTATGGGATTGGACCCCGATTTCTACGATAACAAGCCGGTGATCGGAATCGCGAATAGTTGGAGCGATCTCAACAACTGCAATCAGAATCTGCGCCAGCTGGCTGAAGCCGTGAAGCGCGGGGTGCTAGCCGCCGGGGGATTGCCCCTCGAATTTCCGACGATTTCTCTGGGCGAAGAATTCATGAAGCCATCCGCGATGCTCTATCGCAATCTGATGGCCATGGACGTGGAAGAGACACTGCGCTCGAATCCGGTTGACGGCGTGGTTCTGCTTTGCAATTGCGACAAGACGACACCGGCCCAATTAATGGGGGCGGCGAGTGCCAATTTGCCGGCGATTCAATTGAACGGTGGTCCGCGCAGCGTCGGGAGTTGGCGGGGCCAGGCGGTCGGATCGGGAACTGATATCTGGCGGTATTGGGATGAAGTTCGCGCCGGCAAGATCACGCAATCGGATTGGCGGGATCTGGAAGCTTCAATCAGCTGCAGCGCGGGGGCCTGTAACACAATGGGCACGGCTTCCACGATGACTTCGCTCTCGGAAGCTTTGGGAATGATGCTTCCGGGTGTGTCGAGTTTGCCGGCTACGGACGCTCGGCGTCTGGCTGCCGCGGAAGGGACCGGTCGCAGGATTGTGTCGATGGTCCATGCCGATTTGCGTCCGTCGACGATCATGACGGCCGCCGCGTTTGACAACGCCATTCGAGTCCTGATGGCTTTAGGAGGTTCAACAAATGCCGTTGTGCATTTGATTGCCATGGCGGGCCGCCTGAATATTACCCTGCCGTTGTCCCGGTTTGACGAACTGTCTCGGACCACACCCTGGTTGGTGAATCTCAGTCCGTCGGGTGATTTTCTGATGGACGCTTTTCACGGTGCGGGGGGCGTTCCGGCGGTTATGTCAGAACTCAAGTCGCTGCTCAATACTGACTGTATGACTGTCACCGGTCAGGTCCTGGGTGAAATCATTTCACGAGCCAGGTCATTCAATCGAGAAGTCATCCGTCCCGCCCGCGAACCGCTGTCACCTCAAGGGGCGATTTCGACATTAAGCGGCAGTCTGGCCCCCAACGGCGCGGTCATCAAGGCTTCCGCTGCGAGTCCGCGTTTGATGCAACATCGGGGCCGGGCAGTCGTGTTTCATAGCTATGAAGACATGCTGGCGCGAATCAATTCACCTGATTTGCCGGTCGATGCCGACAGCGTGCTGGTGCTGCAAAACGCTGGTCCCAAAGGTGTCCCGGGGTTTCCGGAATGGGGCATGATTCCGGTTCCGCAAAAACTCCTGGAACAGGGAATTAGCGACATTGTTCGTATCAGTGATTCCAGAATGAGCGGCACCAGTTTTGGAACAGTTGTTCTGCACGTGGCCCCAGAGGCCGCCGCAGGAGGACCGTTGGCGCTGGTCGAGGACGGAGACGAGATTGAGCTCGATGTTCCCAATCGACGTGTCGATCTACACGTTTCCACAGAGGAGCTGAGTCGTCGGCGTGCGAATTGGAAGTCGCCGGTTAGCTTGCATCTTCGGGGCTATCCACGCCTTTACATCGATCACGTCCTGCAAGCCGACGAGGGCTGTGACTTCGATTTCCTGCGTCCGAGAAATGCCGAGGAGTTGAAGTTCGTGCCGCCGCTCGTTGGGAGGTCATGACCCCTTAAGTCACATCTTATGCTGATCCTTACTGCTTCGTTACACTTTCATCCAAATTCAAAATCATCTGGCAGACCGCCGCGAAGGCCGCAAGGTCCTCGGCTTTAAGGTCCTGGCTGAGTGGCGTTTCACCATTCTTAAGGAATGCTTTGGCCGATTCCGGATCTTTCTGGAATCGATTCAGATGATAGGTCCAAGCCCGGTTCAGAATCTCAGCTTCGCGCGGTGACGGTGCTCGTGCCAGCACGCTGCGAAAGGCGAGCGACAGTCGTTCATTCAGCGCGCTTCCGGTCGTTTTCAAGACTCGGTGTGCCAATTCCCGTGCTGCTTCGATGTAGGTCACGTCATTCATCAGATTCAAGGCCTGTAACGGAGTGTTTGTCCGAGTCTCTCGAACCGTGCATGCTTCACGCGTGGGGGCGTCGAACATCACCATTCCCGGAGGCGCGACGGTTCGCTTCCAAAATGTGTACAAGCTCCGCCGATAGAGACTAGGTCCGTGTTCAGGAGTGAAATCAGTCCCCGTCAAATCTTTCCACAAGCCTTCGGGTTGATACGGCAGCACCGATGGTCCGCCCTGCTGTTCGACCAATAAACCGCTGACTGCCAGGGCCTGATCGCGGATCATTTCTGCTGACATCCGGATCCGCGGCCCGCGCGCAAGCAGGCGGTTCTCAGGATCACGATGCATTAACTCTGGATTTACTTTTGAAGACTGACGATAAGCAGCGCTCATAACGATCAGCTTTTGAAGCTGTTTGACATTCCAACCTGAATGCACAAATTCAACTGCCAGCCAATCGAGTAATTCAGGATGGCTGGGCCATTCGCCCTGCGAGCCGAGATCGTCCACCGTTTTGACCAACCCCGTGCCGAAATACATCTGCCACATGCGGTTCACCGCGACTCGGGCCGTCAGCGGATTGTTCGGTTCGACCAACCACTTCGCGAAATCGAGGCGGTTGCGAATCTGTGGTCGCTCGCCGCTCAGCAGGCTGGAAGGAACCGCTGGACCGACTGCTGCGCCAGGTTTGTCATATTCGCCACGTAACAGCACGTGTGATTGCTTCGGGGTCGGCAATTCTTCCATCACCATGACGGTCGGGAAGGAATTGACGAGAGCTGTTAAATCGGCCTCCAGACGTTGAACGGGAGCCAGAATTTCGCGTAACGACTCAGGCAGGGCATGGTCGAGGAAATATTGCCGAAGTTTCAACGTTTCCGCCGGACTTCGTTGCTGATTGGATTTCCCGGCGATTTCTGCAGGAGTCGCAGCTGTCGACAAGATTGCGGCTTCGTTTGGACCAAACGCGGTATCGTAAAAACGAACCTCGTCGATCAGCCCCTTGAAACGACCCGTCGGACCACCACCGCCACCGATGCGCAGTGGCTCATTTGAAGTAAAGGTCTGGTTCAGCTCATCCAATATCGTTCGTATGGCAACCGGGCGGCCATTGAGATACACCGTCACGCCACGGGCTTCTCTGGAACCGTCATAAACGACCATGACGTGCTGCCAGGTGCCCGATGCTATCGGCGATGCTGTTTCGATTCGTAACGAATCGTCCAACCACCGCTTGACGAGATTGACCTGCAATTTGCCGTTCTTAAGAGTGATATACCACCCGTCCGCATCGGCCGCGTCAGACATTTTACTGACAATCGTGCCGCCCTGATCACCTTCGGGCTGGATCCAGAATGACGCCGAGAATGCGTCGTAAAATCCGAACCCTGCCACATTTCCCGCCTGATAAAACCGCTGACCATCTCCTTGAAATGCTTTGCCAAATTTTCCCTTGGCAAACTCCGCAGGTCCGCCCAGCATCAACTTCGGAAAAACCTTGGGTTCAGCGATCGGCGATTCACCGGGACGCAAGCGAGAATGATACGTGTCTTTCGCTTTTCGCTGGTCAAAGTCCGAGGTATCTGCTGCGACTGGTTCTTCCGGTTGATCGAACGAAATGCGAGCCACCAGGTGTTCCCGCAATCCGCTGTCCACTTCAGTGTCATGTTTGAGGGTCATTTCCCATGCCGATTGCGCCCGGTCCACTTCCGGCAGAGCCTGCTCCCATGCCGCTTTCGCGGTCGCGAGTGATTGTTTCAGTTGTTTCAATTGCACCTGTTGTGGTTCAGTCGGCGCAGAGATGTACGGCGGCGAATTCCCATATTTCGCCGCCCTGCCCTTTTCCGGAACATTGTTGAACAGGGAGAACACTTCGTAGTACTCGCGCTGGCCCAAGGGATCGAATTTGTGATCGTGACAACGGGCACAGCCCATGGTCAGCCCCAGCCAAACCGTGAATGTTGTGTCGACTCGATCCACGACATATTCCACGGCATATTCTTCGGGAACAATTCCCCCTTCCGAATTGCCCCGGTGGTTGCGATTGAAACCCGTCGCAATTCGCTGATCCAAGGTCGCGTTGGGAAGCAAATCGCCCGCCAGTTGCTGGACCGTGAATTGATCGAAGGGCCGGTTCTCATTGTAGGCCTTGATGATCCAATCGCGCCAACGCCACATATAACGTTCGCCGTCGCTTTGATAGCCGCTGGTGTCGGCATAGCGCGCTCCGTCCAGCCAACGCGTCGCCATGCGTTCGCCATAGCGCGGCGATTTCAGCAATCGTTCGACCACGTTTTCATAGGCGGTCGCCGAAGTGTCCTTCAAGAATCCTTCGACTTCGTCCGGAGTCGGTGGCAGCCCCGTCAGATCCAGCGTCACACGACGAATCAGTGTCGCACGATCCACTTCCGGTGCGGGTGTCAGGCCTTCACGCTCCAGCCGGTGAAGAATGAAATGATCGATTGGAGTCTGGCACCAGTCCGCCTTCTTGACGGTCGGCAGCGCTGCGCGGACGGGTGAAATGAGCGACCAGTGTTTTTGCCAGGTGGCCCCCTGTTCGATCCACCGTTTCATCAGTTCGATTTGCTGTGGCGACAATTGCCGGGCGAACTTCGCGGGAGGCATCCGCTCGGCCTCATCGGTGCTGGTGATGCGGCGAAAAAGTTCGCTTTTCACTAGGTCGCGAGCAACAACAGCCTGAGTCCCCTCGTGATCGGCGAAGGCGCCGGCTTCGGTATCCAGACGCAAGTCTCCCTTGCGTTTCTTCTCGTCGGGCCCGTGACACTGGAAACAGTGGTCGGACAGAATGGGGCGGATATCGCGATTGAATTCGACCTGCGGCAAGTCGTCGGCATAAACCTGTCCATTCGAAAATCGAGCGAACGCGACGGTCAAGCAAACGGCAAGACTCGGAACCGAAAAGACATGTCGAAACGGCATCACAGTGACAGCTCCCCAAGTCGCATGACTCTCTGAGTCGTGCATTCCATATATTGCGACGCTCCATGCCGCAGGATAAGCCTCTGGCATGTCCGTAACGCCATCAAAACGGCTGGATGCACAAGCCAGAGGCTTATGCTACGGTTTGTCCGCTTTCCAATCAATCAAGTGCATCTCCACGTTTTCTCGTCCTTGATAGCGGTTGATGTTCGGAGCAAAACAAATCGAGATCGTGCCGCCTCCCGCAACTGCGGCATTGATTTCGTCGGCCCAGTCTCCGTGGCCGAAAGAAACTCCGCGTATTTTGCGGCTCCCCTGGCGTACCATAAGCGACAAATGACGCTCGCCTTCGCCCATTTTTTTCGGTGGTTCGGCAAGTTCCACACCCTGGCACGCAAAGACCGGACGCACGTTGTCTCGACCAAACGGTCCCAGCCGATCCATCTCGACGATCGCTTGTAATGTCAAATCGGACAACCGCACTTCACCATCGATTCGCTGCTCCAGATCACTCTCGAGGACCGCGTGATTGTTTGTCACATGGGCGCAAAACGCGGCGCGGAACAGGTCGATGTTCTCCGCGGCGATCTTCATTCCGGCCGCCGCCCGGTGGCCGCCGAATCCGATCAAATGCTCGCGGCAGGCGGTCAACCCCGCGTGAAGATCAAAACTCCCGAACGTCCGTCCCGATCCTTGTCCGATCCCTTCCGATTGATTGATGGCGATCATGACTGCCGGTTTTTGAAAATGTTCGGTCACACGGGATGCGACAATTCCGATCACGCCGGGATGCCATTCGGCATGCGCCAATACCATCGCCGCTCCGTTCAGCCATTCCGGATTCGCCTCGACCAATTCCTTCGCCTGTTTGAAAACTTTGCGTTCGACCGTCTGTCGAACTTTGTTCTGTTCGTCGATATATTCCGCCAGTGTGCGAGCCCGCTCGGGGACATCAGTCGTCAATAATTCGACGGCCAGCCGAGCTTGCCCCAGGCGCCCAGCGGCGTTGATGCGGGGGGCGATGCCGAACGCGATATCTTCTGCCTGCAGTTCGGACTTCCCCTCAAATCCTGCGATCTTCATGAGGGCCTTCAGGCCCAGACTCGCCTTTTCCGGGAGACTCGTTAACCCGTAACGCACGAGAATCCGATTTTCACCCAGTAATGGCACCACGTCCGCCACCGTTCCGACTGCTGCCAGTCCGACGGCGCTGATCAGGAACTCACGCATTCGGGGTGACGCCTTTTTGCCATCGCCCAGACGTTGGCAAATCGCCCAGGCCAGTTTGAACGCGACACCGGCGCCGCATAAGTCGCCAAACGGATAGGAAGTATTGGGAAGTCGAGGGTGGACGAGCACCAGCGCATCAGGAAGTTCGTCGCCAAACTGGTGGTGATCAGTGATGATCAGTTCCAACCCGATCTCTTTCGCCAGGGCCGCTTCCACGACGCTGCAAATTCCGCAATCGACCGAGACTAGCAAGCGTTGTGGATCCTCAGCGTGCAGTTTGCGGATGGCGTCTGAATTGATGCCATAACCTTCTTCGAGACGGCTGGGGATGTAGTAATCGACCGTGGCGCCTGCCAATTTCAGGCAGTGCCAAAGTAGGCTCGTCGCGGTCACCCCGTCGACATCATAGTCGCCGTAAATTGTGATTCGGCGTTTCGCCTGCATGGCGGCCACGATCAAGTCGGCGGCCAAAGGCACCCCGGGCAGCAACTCGGGATCGTGCAGTTCGTTTAACTTGGAATTCAAGAAAGCCAGTGCCGGACGTTCCTCTTCGAAACCTCGGGCCGACAGTACCTGGGCGAGGAGTGGGCTGATTTTCAGCTGGGCGCACAGGTCCTTCACGCGTCCCGAATCATAAGGCAAAAAACGCCACGGCTTGGGCATACGATTCCTCAAAGGGGCGATCCGCACGGGTGACTGGCGAATCTCCAAATTCCCAAACGTTGGTGTTTCGCAACAGACCTGTCAAATTGAGCGCTGCCCGCTATACTTGATGCGGAATTCTTTGCGATACCAAAAAACAAGTGTGTGTACGGCGGAAAGAGCGCGCTTTCCAGTCGGCGGGTCGTCTTTTTGCACATTCGTAGTATAGGATCTTCGCGGTCTGTTCGCAAAGTGGTGAAAATGAAACGCGGCCGGAAAGGGTGGCGATGCGCTGGGAGCAGTCAGTCGAATATGCCGCCTTGAGCGATATCGGGTTTCGTCGACAGAACAACGAGGACAGTTTTGCTGTCCTCGTGGCTCCGCGTGCAGACACCTATCTGAAATTTGGCCATCTCTTCCTCGTGGCCGACGGCATGGGAGGCCACGCGGTCGGCGAACTCGCCAGCAAGATGGCTGCTGACATCGTTCCGCTCGCATTTCAAAAGCTGCGCGACCAGTCGTTTTCTGACGCTTTGCGGCACGCGATTGAAGAGGCCAATACGGGAATCCACACCCGAGGCGAACGCAACACCGATTTTCGAAAGATGGGAACGACGTGTTCGACTCTTGTGCTCTGTCCCCAGGGAGCTCTTGTCGGGCATGTGGGCGACAGCCGCTGTTATCGAGTCCGTGGCAATCGCATTGATCAACTCACCTTTGACCACAGCCTGCAATGGGAATTGATACGTCAGGGCCGGCAGAAGCGCGAAGAAATTCTATTGACTCAGCCTCGGAACATCATCACTCGCTGTCTGGGGCCGCAACCCGAAGTTGACGTCGACATCGAGGGGCCCTACCCCATCGTTTCCGACGACACCTTTGTCCTGTGTAGTGATGGACTGACAGGTTTGGTCCAGGATCCGGAAATTGGCCTGATCGTCAAATACCTGCCACCCATCGATGCCTGCCGCTTGCTGGTCGATTTAGCCAATCTGCGCGGCGGTGGAGACAATATCACGGTCATTGTCGCGCGTGTGGGCTCACTTCCTGATGGACTCTCGGAACTATCAATTCCGGTCATGTCGGCACCCCCTGATGCCAGGAGCTGGGTTTGGTTTGCCGCCTGGTGTGCCTGGAGTTTGCTGGTCGCGATTGGCAGCGTGTTGCTGCTCTCCTCGAGGACAGTCGAAGGTTTGTTGACGTTTGGTGGCGCACTGGTCACGCTGGGTGTGCTGGTGATTTTCGCGATGCGGCAGGAACGCCAGCAGATCGGAGTGAGTCTGGAAGACAATGAAAAGACGCTCGTCTGGAAACCGCACCGATCAGCCGAAATCAAATTGAACGCCGATTTCCTGGGGCATCTCATGGGTTTGGAGCAAACGCTGCAAACCACAGCCACCGAGGAAGGCTGGGCCATCGACTGGGACGAACACAAGAAATCCTACGCCGAAGCTACCAGCGCACTGGCCAACCGCGATTTCAAGAGCGCCCTCCTCCCTCTCGGCCGTGCTCTGCACATGCTGATGGCATCGTTACAGGAAGAACGCCGCCGTAAAGACCATGTCGCAAAGTGGGGCGAAAAGATCCCACTGCCTCCCAAACCCAAGCCAGGAGGCGAAGAGCGTCGTGGGGCTTAATTTGTACTACTCCTCGTCAAGTTCTGACTGCAACTCACACCAGCGTTCTTCAGCCTGAGCCAATTGATCGGTCAGTGACATGACTTCGTTATGCAGACGCATGGCCTCGTTTTGATTGGCAGTCTGCAACAACTGAGCGCTCATCTGTCGCTTCTGGTCGTCGAGTCGCGCGATGGCCTTTTCGATCGTCGACAGCTCCTTCCGAATCTCACGTTCGTTGCGACGCACGGCACGTGGCGGTGCTTTCGCAGATTTGGCGATCAAGGCCCCCGGTGTCTTTGCCATTCGCGTGGCTTCTTCTCGTTCACCCTCTTCAATTTCCTTGTTAACGGAGTAGAGGTAGGCATCGTATTGGCCGGCATAGTTCGTGACATGACCATCGCGAACTTCGATAATGCACGTGGCGACGCGCTTCATAAAGTGCCGATCATGGCTCGTGAAGATCACAGTGCCTTTGTAATTGACTAATGCAGTGGCCAACGCCTCAACTGTGTCAACGTCCAGATGGTTACCCGGTTCGTCGAGAATCAAGATGTTGTATTGACTCAACAACAGACCCGCCATGCACAGCCGGGCTCGTTCGCCACCCGACAAAACCGAAATCTTCTTTTGTACCGCGTCACCGCGAAACAACATGGCGCCAGCCATGTTCAAGATTCCCTGGTCCGTGGTTCCACGCGATGCTGTGGAATGCAGGTAGTCCAAGACGGTTTGTTGATCTGGCAGGCTGGTATAAACGTGTTGCGCGTATGTCCCAACAGAACAGCCAAACCCCCATTTCACCTCGCCGGCCATTGGTCTTAGCGATTCGACAATCGTTCGCAGGAAGGTGGTCTTGCCTTGTCCGTTGTCACCGACAATCGCAGCGCGTTCGCCATGATCGATTTCAAGATTGATATCTTTGGCAATTTGACGCTCGGGATAGCCGATGACCAATTCCTTGCAACGCAAGGCCGGTCCTTGCCGTGGTTCAACCAGCGGCGCACGGATGCAGGCGTTGGGTTCATCGCTGTCGATCTCGATCAACTCCATCTTCTCAAGTTGCTTCTCCTTCGATTTGGCTCGAGTCGCCGTACTGGCGCGGGCCTTGTTCTTGGCAATGAACTCTTCCAAGTGCCTGCGTTTCGCCAATGTCGCCGCGTTTGAACGCAGATATTGCTCGCGCTGTTCTTCCTGAAATTCCAGGTAGGCATCAATCCGGCCGGGGAACGAAGTCAACTTGCCGCGCGCCAAATCCAAGGTGTGATTACAGGTGGCCGCTAAAAATGCCCGATCATGCGAAACGATCAGGCAGGCTTCCTGATAACCGCGCAGAAAATGCTCGAGCAGAATCTGAGTCCGCAGATCGAGAAAGTTCGTCGGTTCGTCGAGCAATAACAGGTTCGGTTCATGAAGCAGTAACGCCGCCAGCTTGACGCGCGTCTGCCAGCCGCCAGACATCTTCGAGACTGGACCTTCCAGATAGGCCCCCTTCAATTCGAACTGTCCGGCGATCTCGCCGCATTTCCAATCGGGTTGACCGCTGTCCCGCATCAAAAATTCGAGAGGCGTTTCTTCGGGCAGAAACGGGTCGTGTTGCCGCAAATATCCTAGCCGCAGGTTGGGATGGCGAATGATTTCGCCACTGTCCAGTTCTTCTTCACCCAGGAGAATCCGTAGCAGCGTACTTTTGCCGGCGCCATTGCGGCCGACAAAACCGACTTTCACGTCATCATTGATGGTTGCCTCGGCACCATCAAGCAGGACTTGGTTTCCATAGCTCTTTTGAGCATTCTTTATCTGCAGCAGCACGGCCATACGGGACAAAATCCTCAAAACAAATAGACACTTTTCCCAGTCCCCCAGGTTTTCCAGTCTCTCGGGGCGTCGGAAGCGGTCTGCACGAATTTCAGTCTTCGCCGGGAACGGCGCCGTTGAACAAACGGCTGCTATTGGCGAAAAGTGAAATTCGTACACCCGACCCCCCGAAAGAGCAATCAGTGTTGGGGGAGTTCGGCGAAAAATGTCAAACCCAATGAAACACTCGAAAACGGCATGTTCCCGACGAGCGGCGTCGGGCGACTGGACGGCATTCAGCCGAACTAGTCACGGTGTAGTCAAATCGAGCGTGCTGGAGATCTTACCGGATTTCGCACGAGGAGAGTATCCTACAAGTCACAACGCACAGAGAATTCATGCCTCGACTGCTAAAGGTTCAATTCGCGACTGGTGTTTGAACTATTTGACGAGTCTGGTTGACTGGGAAAAGCCAAGAAACGTCA
>JAQGHT010000460.1 GCA_028291565.1 Planctomycetaceae bacterium
CTCAATGAGTCGATGACAAATCGCTAAACCAAGTCCAGAACCTTTATTGCGATCGCGCGCTGGATTATGCAGTTGTGCAAATTCGTCGAAAATCAACATCAGATCTTCTGCAGGGATGCCAATGCCCGTATCAATCAAGCGGATGATCAGGTTGCGTTGCTGCGTTGATTCTACGGTTACGCTAACCTGTACCGTTCCGTGTTCCGTAAATTTGATGGCGTTTCCGAGAAGGTTTCCCAGTATGCGTCCTAACTTTACACGATCAGTGCGCAGCCAGATTGGTCTCGGAAGCGGATCAATAATGAGTTGCAGTCCTTTATCGCGGGCTAATGGTTGCAACTGCCGGGCTTCTTGATCAATGACGTCGGAAAGAGAGAACTCTGTTACCACGAGTTCCATCTTCCCCGTGTCAAATCGGGCCACGTCGAGGACATCACCAACCAATTCCATCAGAGAGTGAGTATTGGCCTGCAGGCGCTGAGCCATTTCGATGATTTCCGCCGACCGCGCTTGATCTCCAGCAATGCGGCGAATGATTTCGGCCATCAGATTAATGGCGTTTGCCGGAGTCCGGATATCGTGAGAAACTGCAGCGAGGAAACGCGTCTTACGAACGCTTGCCTCTTCGGCTTCGCGGCGGCGCAAATCCAGTTCGCGCTCCAACACTTTCTGTGCGGAAATATCGACGAAAGCCGCCACAGCACCGGTAATTCGTCCCTCGCCATCGAAAATCGGGGCACTGCTCGTCAGTAGTGTGAGCGCCGCGTCCTTGGGTGAACAGAATTCGATTTCTTCGCCATGCACTTCCTGGCCCCGAAGTGAGCGTGCAATGGGAAGCTGCTCGGGAGCCAATTCTTCCGTTCCTTGGGCAAACTGCTTCTGAAGTCGCTTTCCCGCAGTCGTCGATGATGAAATATTCTCATCCGACGGAAGGCGGAATAATGCCGCGGCTGCCGGATTGATTCGGATATTATGGCCACGAGCATCGTCCGAGATCGCCATTCCAAATGGGACCGTGCGAAATGCGGCTTCGAATCGGCGCCGTTCCTGGCGAATTCCTTCCACAAGTTCAGCACTTTGGATACTGCGTGCCGCCTGGATTGCTACGGATTCGATCATGGCGACTTCGCTTGCCGTCCACGCTTGTGATGTCGAGCCATAAGCTTCAATCGCACCGATCGTGTGACCACCTACTCGCAATGGAGTCGATAGTACCGCGCGGAAGGGATCCCCATTTTTGGGTTGTGGAATCCTCAAATCCGGTCTGAGTCGAATGTCCTCGACATAACCGGTCTGCCCCAATCCGATGACTTTTGATGAGAATGAGTTTGCAAAAGGAATCGAGTTCACCTCAGGCCCATCAGGGCCGAAACCGTGGTGGCAGCGAATATGCAATTCATCGCCAATCCGTTCCAAAATGGCAGTCGCATGGGTTTCCTCGATCAGGCCCAGGGTCTCGCAAATCTGGGAAAACACGTCAGCGCGGCTCGTTTCGGCGGTCAAATTGCGAGCAAGTTCAAGCAGTTGTTCCAGCCGCTTTTCCCAGCTCGCCAGTTCTTCATTGGTCACACGCAATTCTTCCGTCTGTCGCTCTAATTCTTCTGTCTGCGATTGGAGCTCTTCATTCTGCCGGACGATCTCTTCCTCGCGCTGTCCGAGCTCGTGGTTGATTTCTTCCAGTTCCTGGTTCTTTGCTTCGCCGAGTTGCCGCTGAACGTCAACTCCGTGATGAGTGTGTATTGCATGATGCACCAACATTGCAACCAATAGAGTCGTGAAGACAGCGGCCAAGTGATTGACTAATAGAATTGAATGAACGTCAGCCGCGCTTGGCCGTGGACCGAGTTGAGGCAGTGTCAGTGCCAGCACGGACGCAACGAAAGCAATGATCCAGACGTATCGGATGCTACGTGTCCACAGACACGCCGCCACTGCGACCGGGTACAGAATCGGAAGAACTATATTAGCTGGAACAAAGACCAGATCAATAAAAGCGACCGCGCCGAGCACGCCCCCGATAATGATCTTGGCGCTTCGCGGTGAGCATGGGAAAGTGATCGGCGGAACAACCGCATTACTCATTTTATGAACCCCGGTTTCGACGGTAAAGACAGGGCCTAAGTGAACTCAGGCGTTGTACCCCGTGGGGACGTTCGGCACGCCCCACAACGAGCACGCCGCCAGGTATTAATGCCGCCTCCAATCGCGGCCACAAAGTCGCAGTCGCCTCCGAACGAAAGTACATTGACGTATTGCGAAACAGGATCAGATCCCACAATCCCGCCTCGAGTTCGGCGAGCATGTTGCTGGCGCGCCAGCGAACAGCCGTTCGAATGGCAGGCGAGACGCGGAGGTCCTGTCCGCACTCTTCAAAGTAGGTTCTTCGGCAATGTATTGGAAGGTTTTTTGCGATGTCAGATTGATAGATGCCCGCGCGAGCGCGCTCGACGGCATCCTCCCGGCAATCGGTTCCCAGTAGGTAACTTCCGGACAACAGGTTCAAATCCGCGAGGATCATCGCCAATGAATACAGTTCGGCACCGTCTGAGCATCCCGCACTCCACGCATAGATGCCTTTTTTCTGGTGGGCCAACTCTGGAAGTATTTCGGTCCGCAAATGTTCGAAGACGACGGGGTCGCGAAAAAATGACGTCACTCCCACCAGCATCGCGCTCAAGGCCACCGTTACCAGTTTGGGATCCTGCTCTAGCAACTGACGTGCCTGAATGAGAGAAGTCGTTCGAAGTGTCCTGAGGCAGGCGGTCAATCGTCGATGCAGCGTCTCTGACCGGTATTGCCGGACATCCAAGCCCGCCTTTCTGAACAACCATGACAGAAAGCGCACTTCCTGCTCTGGTAAGTCCTCTTCGGCCTGAGAGCTGAATAAAAATCCCGTCGGCCCAGAGGCCAGATTGATGGGATGGCGCTGCCGCTCCTCATGAGGAAACACAATGTATCGGAATTGATCGGCATTTGATTCGCGAATCATAATCGTGCAGGATCAAGGTTCTGGAGATACCCGCAGGAGTCGCGATACAGCGTTTTGTCGACAAAGCAGGCGGCTTTTACAACCACTCAATGGTTATTCAAATCAAGTCAATTACGAAGGCCCAGATTCGTGCCGGACATCATACGTCCGGGGACGTATTGAAACAAGGCGATCCAGTGCCATGGCCGCCTTTGTGGACTGACGCGGCAGATATATCCGCCACTGACGGTGGATCAACTAGATTCCGAAATTCTTATTGTGCGACTTGCGACTAGCTCGCCAGGTTAGATTGCTGCTCTTCGCGGCAACAATTAATCGAACAGATTTTCTCAGAATCACCGGTCTCAAAGACGTTTCAGGTTGTTCAGCAGAATTTCCAGACTCTTCGGCTCAAGCGGTTTTACGAGGTGGTGGTCAAAGCCGGCTTCCGTCGTGCGGCGACGATCTTCAAGTTGACCCCAACCAGTCAGGGCCGTCAACACGACAGCCTTCAGGCCAGGCTGTTCGCGGATGCGTCGCGCCACTTCGTAACCATCCATGCCCGGCATTCCGATGTCCAGGAAAATCATGTCAGGGAAGTAGGACGTGGCTGTCGCCAATGCGGAAGGCCCATCGTGGACGACGCGGACTCTGTGTCCCAGCAAGCGTAGTAGTGTGGCAAGGCTTACCGCAGCGTCCCGGTTATCATCCACGACCAGCAGCCGGTGTCCGGAGAAGGGAGTTTCCTCGGGCTCCTCCGTAATTGCCGCCTCGCTGGGCGATCGATGCTGGCCAGGAGCGAGCGGCAGACGGATCTCGAACTCGCAGCCCTCCCCTAAGCCGGCGCTGCGTGCTTCCACCGTACCGTCGTGCATCTGAACAAGATTCTTCACCAAGGTCAGTCCGATGCCCAGGCCGCCTTGGGACCGAGTGGCGGCATAGTCGACCTGGACGAACAATTCGAACACGTGCGGAAGCATGTCGGCGGCAATACCGATGCCGTTATCGCGGATCTTGAGAACCGCACGGCCATTTTCTCGTTCCGCAGTCAGCCGGATGTGCCCGTTTGATTCGGTGTATTTCGCCGCATTCGTGAGCAGATTGCTGACAACTTGCACGAGCCGTATTGGATCGGCATCAAGAAGCAATGATTCGGACGAAAGGGAAACCTCGAGTTGATGCCCTTGAAACTCAATGAGCGGTTGAACTGTCTCTACGGCCCGCGCGACGATCGTGGCGAGTTCCACCGGCTCTTTCCGCAAATCAATCTTGCCCCGCATGACACGGGACACATCGAGCAGATCGTCCACGAGGCGCACCAGATGGTTGACCTGCCGCTCCATCATGTCTCTGGTTTGATGGACCGTCGCGGAATCGACTCGTGGCATCTTCAAGATTTGCAATGAGTTTCGAATTGGAGCGAGGGGATTACGAAGCTCGTGCGCTAGAGTCGCCAAGAATTCGTCTTTGCGGCGATCGGTGTCGCGCAACGCCTCCTCCATCTTTTTGATTTCGCTGATGTCGGTGTTGGTCCCAAACCAGTAGAGAAGTCTCCCTTCCTCTCGAAGCGGATTTACTCGGGTCAGGAACGGGCGAAACTGATCGTCTGCCCCTTTTAACGGAAATACCATCTCGAATGGTTCGCCCGTCGCAACGGCACCTGTCCATCGCTCCAGCACTTCCGGCAAAACCGACGGTTCGTGCACCGATTGCCAACCCCAGCCTGCCATCTGGTCAAATGTGGTCCCGGTATACTCATACCAGCGCTGATTGTACCAAAAGATATGTCCGTCAGGATGCGCCATCCAAGCGAGTTGCGGAATCGTGTCTGCCAGCAGCCGCAACTTTTGTTCGCTTTCCCGTAGCGCCGCTTCTGATTGCCTCCGCTGACTCGAATCCCGGAAATAGACTGACAGCCCTTCTGATGATGGATAGGCGTGCACATCGTACCAACGGTCATGCGGCGGGTAGAACGCCTCGAACGTAACAGTCACATTTTCAGTCATCGCCTTACGATAAGCATGCTCGAACACAGTGCCGACGGTAGGGGCGAATTCCTCCCAAAGGTTTTTACCAAGCAAGTCGTCCCGCTTGCAATTTAACAGTTCCTCTGCTTTACGGTTCACATACACGAACTGCCAGTTTTGGTCTACCGAAAAAAAGGCGTCGCTGATGCTCTCGAGGATTGCCTTAGTCCGCTGCTCTTGCACACGTGCATGGGCTTCTGCCCGCTTTCGCTCGGTGATATCGCGTGTGAAGCACCGGGTGTGGATGAAAGTGTTGCCCTTGAATAGAACACTGGAGTCGATTAACACATCCTTGATTGACCCATCTTTACAGCGGAGACGGGCAGCGTACTCGGTCAGTTTCTCTCCCGCCCGC
The DNA here is from genome assembly GCA_028291565.1 of Planctomycetaceae bacterium. Taxonomy (GTDB): domain Bacteria; phylum Planctomycetota; class Planctomycetia; order Planctomycetales; family Planctomycetaceae; genus JAKFVC01. The sequence goes on from JAQGHT010000460.1 coordinate 5,351, forward strand.
AATCGCTTCAGGATGTCGCAAATGACCTCTTCGTCGGCGTGGAAGT
>JAQGHT010000466.1 GCA_028291565.1 Planctomycetaceae bacterium
ATTGTCTCCATAGAGATTCAGCAGACTGTTCCAGATTTCCTTCGCATCGAGCAGTTTATTACGTCGATCCAAGTCATCCGCCTGCTGGATCTTGTCGTTAATCAGTTTTTCACGTTCTTTGGCGGACTGGGTGCCGTTCTTTTGAATTTCGGCGACTCTGCGGCGGGCCAGATTGCAGATTGGCACGGCCTTCTCCTGACTTCCAAAAATCGTCGCCAAACTGTTGTAGCGTTCGACCGCCGTCACACGATCGCCAAAACGCTCGTATTTGTACGCTTCTTCAAACTTCTTTTCGACTTCATCCTTTAGCTCCCGGCCCTTCCGGATTTTCGTCATTAGCTGCTCTTCGGCCCGGTCGGTTTCGACATTCTCCACGAACTCTCGGGCCTTTGCGGCATGTTTCCCTTCCGGAAACCGGCGCAACATTTCGTCGAGATATTCCGACTTGGCCTTTTGCCGATTTTCAAGGCTTTCAGACTTCATCAGTGTTTCGGCGCGGGCAAATAGCGTATTTTCGCTCAGCGGCCACATCAAATACGTAATCAGACCGACTAAGCCCACCAGGCACGAAGCCAGGAACCAACTTTGCTCCCAGACGGGCGCGTGATCAACCTTTTTCTTCTTTTTGCGTTTGAGCAGATTCTTGGCTTCATTGCCTTCCGCTTCTGTTTCGAACGAAAAACTTGTGGGCTCCCCGGTCACATTGTGTTCGGCGACGCTGGCTCCGTGAGCGACTTTTTCTCGAACTTCTTTCAGGGCCTGTGAGGTCGCCATCGCATCGCGCGGTCGCTTGGCAGGATCCTTTTCCATGAGCTGAAAGACGACTTTTTCCATCCAGAGTGGGCAGTCCAACACTTCCGTGCAGATGCGTGGCGGTTTTTTGCTGAGGTGCGCCATCAGCAGTTCCGCCGTGGTTTCCGCTTTGAATGGCGTCGACCCGGTCAAGAGTTCATACAAAACGACTCCGAGCGCGTACAAATCAGTCTTGGGACTGATCGGCGATGTACCGCTGATCTGTTCAGGTGCCATGTAGGCAAACGTACCAAGAGTCTTTCCTGCGGCCGTCAACTGCGTGGCGTCGCTGAGTCGCGCAAGGCCAAAATCGGCCAACTTCAGACGACCACTTTTCTTGTCAACCATCAAGTTCGCCGGTTTCAGGTCCCGATGGACGACGCCGTTTTCGTGTGCATGTTCGAGCGCGGCGCAGATCTGCTGGCCATATTCCATGACCGTTTCCCAACCAAACCGCCCTTTTTCTCGCAATAACTCGGCGAGTGTGCCGCCGTCAACCAGTTCCATGGCATAGAACCGCTGTTTGCCCAATCGGCCGCCGCCGAAACATTGCACAATGTGGGGGTGCTTCAACTTTTTGAGAATCTCAAGTTCCCGCGTGAAGCGGGCGACGAGCTTGTCATCTTCCTGCAATCCAGGCGACAACAGTTTCAGCGCAACGATCTGCCCGGTCTTCGAGTACCGGGCTTTGTAAACGACCCCCATGCCACCAGCACCGAGCTGTTCGTGGAGCTCAAACGGGCCGATATTGCGGTTATCCATGCCAGACGATCCTGGTCGTGACGACGACATGCTGCCACTTGCTTCGTTGGGAATTCACAGGCCGGGACGGGATCGATCCGCAATTGAGGTTCAAATGGAACAAATCCATTGTAGTACGTTCAAACAGAAGTCACTGTCGTAGTACGACGTTTTCTGTCATTTCCGCGAATGAATTCGCATGGCCCGCGATTCAACCATCTCCTCAATTGTTTCCTGTTGCCCGTCCGTTTGCAATAAACAGCCCGAGTTCCGGTTAAGAAGTGCTTCGCATGGTAAGTTTTACAATTATGCGATCCGCATCGGATTTTCTCTCAAGTTTTGGTGTTGACGCATTTCGGGACATTTGGAGAATCCGGACAGACTTTCCCAGAAGTCTCCTTTCGCCAGACCGTCCCAGCGGTTCCGGCAAAATCTACTATGAGTTCAACAGTTCAATCGGTCTAGAGATGGGATTGGCGCACGGTAATCGGAAGTTGGCTGCCCAGGCCGCGACCGTAATACCAGATCGTCTAATCGCACCGGCCTGGAAATCCAGGTTTGGCTCGTCTATCGAGTTCAATCCACGACACTCCATATCGGCAACGATGAAAACATCCTTTTGATCTGTTTCCAGACCCCGCAAGAACAGGTCTTCCCGTGAATACAGCACTTGTCTATTTGCTCGCCGCATTATGCGGCGCGACCGCCACAGATCGTCCTCCGGTCAACAACTCAGCTTCCAGCGGATTTCAAGCCGCGTTGGATGACGTCACGAGCGAAGGGGCCGTCGCCGAATGGATCTCACCCCGATTGACCGAGCATCTCGGCGAGAATCCTCGCGCCGGCGAAGGAATGATCGTTCGTGGCCAGTCGGATCAAGTGTATGATTCCGGGCCGCAGACTCAATCTTCAGGGCAGACGCAGACGTTTGTTCAAGGGACAGATCCCAACCAGGGTGTCATCACCGGTCCAGGATTTCCTCAGGGCCAAATCATGCAGCCCGGCAACACGCTGCCATACGACCCGTTTCAAGGTGGGACCGATCCGTTCCAAGTCCGCGGGATTCCTCCAGGGTTGGAGTATTACGACCCCTACTCGCGTGACTTTCAGTATGGAATTATGGGCCCGAAACCCTATGCTCTGGGTGGGCTGACCAATTTGGAAGCGGGTTTTATCGGTAATGAACGGACGCACGGCGTGGACGGGCACCTGAGTGTGACGGAAGTCAATGCTCAGTGGCGACTTTCAACGTATCTGCCGTCGGGCACGATCTTCTCGTGGAAGCCGGAATTCAATTATCGAGGCTACGATGGTCCGTCTGGATTGTCATTGCCGGGCCATGCCTATCGATTCGCTTCCGATTTTGAATGGGGTGGCCAGGGGCCAGGGCCCTGGGGTTTCCAGGTTGGCTTCACACCTCAGCTGGCGACCGATTTTGATCGCCAAATCAGCAGCCAGGCTTACATGTTTGATGGCCGTGGCATGCTGTTCTATCGAGCTGATCCGACGTTATTGCTGGTCGGCGGTGTTTCTTATTGGAATCGGGTCGACAATTTCTTCATTCCGGATGTCGGTGTGGTCTGGACCCCCGATGACCGCTGGGAATTTCGCCTATTGTATCCCAAGTCCCGCATCAGCGTGTTGCTCGGCGATTGGGGCTATGGTGGCGTGTGGCTGTATGGCTCTGCCGAATACAACGTGGAAGCCTATCAAATCGGTGTGACGGACTTCAATCGGAAGGACCGGATGCAGATCAGCGACTATCGATTCCTGCTGGGACTCAGATCGGACAATGGATTTGTTTCCAGTTTCGTCGAAGGTGGTTGGGTCACGAACCGTCACGTCGAATTTCAAGCCAAGACGCCTGATTTCGGCATTGGAGACGGCTGGATGCTCCGAACCGGTATCAGGTATTAGCTGGCGTTCAAGCCAAATCATGCGACGCCATGGCTGGACGTGACGCCAATATTCGCGGAAATGATATCGCGGAACAGTGCTGCTGTTTGAGAGACCATGCGGTCCAGACCAAAGTCATTTTGGACCAGTTCCCGGCCGTTTTCACCGAAGTGTCGCGCCCGGTTGGGATCGCTCAGTAGTTCTAAGATGCGATCCGCCAATTGCCGGCTGTTAGACGGAGGAACCAGCAGTCCGTTGTGCTGGTCATGAATCACCCCATAAACGCCGCCCACCCGTGAGGCAATTACGGGAATTCCCAGGGCCATCGCTTCCAGCATGATTGTGCCGAGCCCCTGCTGTAACGACGGCAGGCAGAAGATATCCATCGCCTTTAGCGATTCGGCAAAGTCCAGCAGATAGGGCACGAAAGTGACCTTCGAGGCGATTCCCAATTCTCGCGCCAGGCGCCGCAAATTGGCCTCTTCCGGTCCAGCACCGGCAATCAGGAATTCCACGTCCCGGCCAGTCTGTAAAACGCGCGAAGCCGCCCCGAGAAAAAAAGGCAATCCCTTCACCGATTCCAGGGGCCCCGCGGTTCCAATGACTGGGACGTGCCCCGGATCCAGGATCGGAACTTCACGCGATTTGACGCTTAAATCCACACCGCTGGGAATCACGGTGATTCGATTCGGATCGAACCCAGTCTTGGCGAGGAAGTCGCGTTTGACGGATTCGCTGACTGTAATCACTTGAGCACATAGCGGATCGTCTAATCGAACTTTCTCCTTGGCACTCAGATAATCATGGACGGTCAGCACATAGGGTCGCTTCAATCGCAGCGCCAGCCATTTTCCCTGCTTCAAGACGCGGCGCGACTGAATATGAATCAACTCCGGAGTCGACGCTCCCAAATCGCAGCGCACGCGCGGCAAGACGAGGCGATTACAGATCGGGTAGTCGAGATACGCGTATTCGCGGATCTTCAGATCCGTCCGCTGCTTTGACTCCACGGACCGGGCGTTCGGGCAGACAACGACTGGACTGATACCGTACGCAGGCAAGTGGCGGGCGAGCCGCAAAGTATAGGCACAGCTGCCGCGCACCTGAAATCGCCCCGAGAGCAAGATCACGCGCGGCCCCAAAATCGAAAATTCGGGATGGCTGCCAGTCGACGGCGACTCACCAGTTCGGCGACCACTGATGAGAACACTTTGCGACGATCCAAGATCGGCCATAGTAATTCAGCTACTTCCGTAGCGACTTCGGTCGGCTGAGGATTTCCTGCACCACGATCGCTTGACTGATCATTTGCGGATTTCGGAGCGCCTGACGCAGATTATTGGTGCGCGCTAAAAAGCTGGCCGTTGTCGCTGCCTCGGGACTTGCAGCACCGGCCCTTTGGGCGGGCGTTTGCGAAGCCTGGATCGGAAGGGAGGCTCGAAAGCTCCCCAGATTCGTTGGCGCTGACGCGACAGTCGCAGGTGGCGTCGGTTGCGTTTGCTGAGACAGACTCTTGCCGAGATCTTTCTGCGGTTCCTTCGCATTTCGCGCGTTCGACTGTTCCTGAGAACGCTGCGACATACCCTGACTCGGTGGGGCATTGCGAGCGGCCGTTGCTGCTTCAGGTTGTCGAGAGGGTAATCCCTCAGAAAGCTGCCGGGTCGGCTGTCGTTGCTTGGCCGGTGTTGGTTGTGGCGTCGCCGGGGGCTGCTTCGCGGAATTGGACCGAGTCGCGGGGGGCTGATTCCGTGACCCTTCGGGACGATTTGACCGCGCAGGCGATTGACTCCGATTGACCTGCTCAAGGAAGGAATCGATTTCATCGTCGCCGCGTTCATCACGCCGGCGCCCCGGCCGCTGGACCGGCGGTGGCAATTGCTGGCTGTTGCCCTGGACGGTTCGGATGATCCAGGCAATCACCGAAATGACAATCACAGCCAACGTCAGGAATTCCTGAATGAAGGCTGCCAGGACTGGAGGACCAAAGTTGAATATCATCTTAAACTGCCCCGTTCGATCCGATCAATTCACCGGATTGGATGGTGATTCGCCTGCGATCGAGTTTCGCATTTTCGTGTCGGCCTGGACGTTATTCAATTCGTAATAATCCAACAAGCCGAGCTTACCCGTATTGAACGCTGTCGCGATGGCTTTGGGAACCTCAGCTTCCGCCAAGACCACTTTCGCACGGCTTTCTTGTATCTTAGCGATCATTTCCTGTTCGCGCGCATAAAATTCCGCGCGACGTTGTTCGGCGCGTGCTTGTGCAACACGCATGTCGGCCTCAGCCTGATCGGCCTGCAACCGCGCCCCGATGTTGTCGCCCACATCAATATCGGCGATATCGATTGAAACAATTTCAAAAGCCGTCTGAGCTTCCAAACCGAGCGACAGCACGGTTCGGGAAATCATATCCGGATTCTCAAGCACCGTCTTGTAGGAACTCGTCGAGCCAATGGCAGAGACGATGCCTTGTCCCACGCGGGCGATGATTGTGTCTTCCGTTGCCCCACCAATCAGCTGCTTGAGATTGGTCCGCACGGTCACGCGAGCACGTGCGCACAGTTGGATTCCATCACCGCAGACCGCATCCAGAGTCCCCTGAGTTTTCTTGGGGTCTGGACAATCGATGACTTTGGGATAAACACTCGTACGAACAGCTTCCAGGACGTTACGTCCCGCCAGATCGATGGCCTGGGCCGTTTGCCAGTCCAGATCGATACGCGCCTTATGAGCCGCAATCAGGGCCTGGATGACGCGCTGCACATTTCCGCCAGACAGAAAGTGAGCTTCCAGCGCACGTGTCGTGAGTGGAAATCGATCGGTGATGCGGGCTTGGACCGCCATGATCTTACTACGTACAATTTCGGTCGCGTTGACTTTGCGGAGCTTCATCATCAGCAGGTCATACAAGGTGATTCCGGCGCCGGTCATCACCGATTGAATCCACAGATTGAAGAATTGTGCAAAGATCGCCACGAAGATCATGAAAAAGATAATCGCAGCCAGCGCAACGAAAATCGTGATCATTGACGTAACGTCATTGTTTTGCGCGAGCAAGCTGGCGAACAAAGGCATAGTCAGCGGGCTTTCGTCAGAAGATGTCGTGCAGCGACAAACTGGCTATTGGTCAATACTTGCTACGACAAGGGACAATTTGTCTCAGCACTCTAACGCGACGCATTGTCCGAAGGCAAGTCAAAATCGAAATCACCGTCCACGATCAGGCGATTCACTGGTAATTCGGTTTTTGCTTTCGCCACGACGGCGTGCAAATCAGGATCCTCGACATTCAACTCTTGTGATGTCGCTGTGCGGACCATCAAACGGTTCCCCTGAACAGCAAGTACACGAACCCGGACTCCCCGTTCCACGATCTGGCCTTCGCTGAAACAATGGACCCGCTCACCCGCAATCTGCAGCATGCCGGCTGGATTCAAAGGAGTCACGGTCTCGCCGAATTTCCCAATCAGCTTGCCCAGCCGTAGCTGTTCCGCGGCAAATGGAGTGACTTCTTCGTTTGTGGGAGGCTCCAGCAGCTTCCCCATCGGGGTGTGCGGCCAGACTTGAATCGCGGCCCCCACGGACGCGGGCAGCAGCACCAATG
>JAQGHT010000474.1 GCA_028291565.1 Planctomycetaceae bacterium
CGCCGCGAGATTTCTGCAGGAGAACATTCAGCAAGTTCAGCTCAGACCGCGACTGCCTGGAAGGCTGGAGTGTCCAAGGCCGTCATTACACCCGAGAAGGCCGTGTGGCTTGCCGGTTATGGTTCAAAACGAGCTCCCGATGGGAAACTCCACGATTTGTGGATGAAGGCTTTGGCTCTGGAGGATTCGGCGGGACATCGAGCGGTCTTGATTACGAGCGATTTTCAAGGCGTTCCAAAGGTCATGAGCGATCCCGTTTTCGAGCAACTCAAGACGAAATTCGGCCTGGAGCGCAGTCAGGTGATGCTGACATTTTCGCACAACCACTGCGGACCGCGACTGGGAGATGACCTGGTCGACTATTATCCAATTGAGGCTGATCAAGTCAAACTGGTTGATGATTACACGAACCTGATGATCGCCAAATGCGTGACCATGGTTGGCGAATCGCTGTCAAAGTTGGCACCCGCCAGTCTGCAAATTGGCGAGGGCCGGGCGACATTTGCCGTGAATCGTCGCAACAACCGCGAGGCCGATGTCGCGGACTTGTTGGCCAAAGGCACGCCACTGGTCGGTCCCGTCGATCACGCGGTTCCGGTGATGACAGTCACGCGCCCTGACGGACGCCTCGAAGCGATCCTCTTCGGCTATGCGTGTCATCCGACAACTCTCAGCTTTTTGACCTGGTGTGGCGATTATCCCGGTTTCGCACAGCTGGAATTGGAACAGAATCACCCCGGGGCGACAGCGATGTTTGTCAACACGTGTGGTGGCGACCAGAATCCGTTGCCCCGCCGCAAAGTTGAACTTTGCCAGAAATATGGGCACATGCTGGCTGTCGGAGTCGATGACGCTTTGAAGCAGCCATTAAAGCCTGTCTCAGCCGGATTAAAAACGGCGTTCGAAATCATCGAACTTCCCTATCTGAAAACCGCGACCCGGGAAGAGTTGCAAACGTACCAGAAGGACCCGAGCCCGATCAAAGCCCGCTGGGCGACTCGGATGCTACAGAAACTCGACGCCGGGGAGAAATTCGCTCCGGGTTATCCCTATCCGATCCATGCCTGGCAGTTGGGCAAAGAGATGCTGGTGATTGGAATGGGCGCGGAGACTGTGGTCGATTACGCACTGCGATTCAAAGGAGAATTCGGAGCCGGCACCTGGGTTTGTGGCTATGCCGACGACATGATTTCCTACATTCCGTCTCGCCGGGTCTGGGAAGAAGGAGGCTATGAAGGGGGCTCGAATCTCTTCGAATACGGTCGCCCTGCCCTGCGCTGGGGAAGTGATGTTGAGGATCGAATCGCGGCATCCGTCCAGAAATTGGTGAAACAAGTCAAAGAGTGAGAAATGCCTAGTAAAGGCCACGGGAGTGGGTCTCCGTCGTACTTACAAAACCGACAACAATCTGAGAAAACGACCTCTTCCCCGAAGGGGATGCGTCAACAGCCCAGGGTTGCCGCGGCCAGCGGCTACCCTGGGTAAATCCCACAAAAATCTCGTTCTACCCCAACGGGGTTGTGCCGGTCGAAATCGGGTATTCGCGAAGCCCAACCCCGATGGGGTTGAACAATTCGGGGAACGTTAAACCCAGGTAGCCGCTGTGCGGCAAACCAGGGCTATTGACGGATCCCCTTTGGGGAACGACAGGATTGAATCCCACCCGTATCGGGATGTTTCATATATCTAATCACATGCACTTCCGAACACGTTCGTTTAAGGCGTTCTACTTCCGATCTGAATTCAGTACCGTTCAACCAAATATCGGGCTGCCATGCATTATTCGAAGACTTCATCTTACGACCTGCGGCGGATCACATTTCAATCGCTATTCCTCATCGGAGCCTTATTCATGTCGACTTTTCCGACAGCGGCGCAAGAAAGAACAGAGGAGGAAAAGCCGTTTGGGTGGACTCCTGATTTGATGTTGCAGGTCAAACGCGTCGGCAGTGTCCAAGTTTCTCCAGACGGTGCCCAGGTGGCGTACACCGTCCGCGAGGCGGTGACCTGGAAAGATACCAGCGAATATCGAACCCACATTCATGTGTCAAATTCCGTCGGTGGGACCGGCTGGCAGTTGACTCAAGGTGACAAGTCGTGCGATGACCCGCAATGGTCACCCAATGGTGAATGGATTGCGTTTGTGTCCGGTCGCGGCGGAAAAAAGAATCTCTGGCTGATCCGTGCGAATGGTGGAGAAGCGACGCAGGTCACTGAAAGTAAAACGGATGTTTCGAGCTTCAAGTGGTCACCTGATGGGAAGTTCATTGCCTTCACGGCCGCTGACGCACCCACCGGCTGGGACGAATCGCGAATTCAGTCGAAATTCGACGCACGAGTCGTGGACGACAATTTCAAGCTGAATCGCCTGTTCCTGACTCCCGTGTTCGACTTGCCTGAGTCGCCCAGGTATCCGAGACAATTAACAACCGCGAATCTCCAACACGTCGTGGGCGAGTCCGGACGTCCGGGACGGCCCGCGTTTGATTGGGCCCCGGACGGCAAAACCATTGTGTTCGCGCATACGCGGACTCCGACACAGGACGATTGGACTTCCTCGGACTTGTCCCTGCTGGACGTCGAAAGTGGCAAGGTCCGTCCGTTGCTGAATTCCCCCGCGGTCGAAGCGTCCCCTCTGTACTCGCCCGATGGGAAGTCGATCGCCTATCTCCAAAGTGATAACCCGCCGACGTGGGGTGGAACGCGAACGGTGCACGTGATGGGAGCGGACGGGACAGGCGCCCGGCAGCTGGCCGATACCATGGACGGGTTTGGACGCTATTCCGAGCTCATCGGTTGGTCCAAGGATGGCCGGCAATTGTATTTCACCGAGGTCCAAGGGACGGCCTTGAAAATCATGTCGCTGCCACTGGACGGCCCACCCGTCGCCATCAACAAGAACGACGGAATGTCGCTCGGTGGGGTCTTCCTGAATGCATCGCGAACGCACTTCGGTTTCGGTTGGGAACAGCTCAATCAGCCTTGCGAGGCTTATCTCAGTCCCGTCGAGAAGTTTGAACCGGTGGTGGTCAGCCGAATTCATCAAAATCTGCAGCACATGCCGCGCTGCAAGACGGAAATCATTCGCTGGAAATCCACGGAAGGTCTCGAAATCGAGGGCCTGTTGACGTATCCCATGGGACCGCAGGGATACGATAAGTCGAAGAAATATCCTTTGGTGGTTGTCATTCACGGTGGACCAATGGGAGTCTTCACTCAAACATTTGATGCCAATGCAGCAACGTATCCTGTTGCCGCTTTCGCCTCGAAAGGCTATGCCGTTCTTCGAGCCAATGTCCGCGGTAGCAGCGGCTATGGAAAGAAGTTTCGCTATGCCAATTACGAGGATTGGGGCGGCGGCGATTTTCGAGATCTGATGGCCGGGGTCGATCACGTCATTGGAATGGGAGTCGCCGATCCCGAGAGAATGGGCGTCATGGGCTGGAGCTACGGCGGATACCTGACGTCCTGGACGATTACGCAAACCAAGCGCTTCAAAGCGGCTTCTGTAGGTGCGGGAGTGACAAATCTGGTCAGCTTCACGGGAACGGCTGACATCCCCGGTTTCCTGCCCGACTATTTTCACGGCGAATTCTGGGACAAGCTCGACACCTATCGCAAACATTCGCCCATGTTTCATATCAAAGGGGTGACAACTCCGACGTTGATTCAACACGGTGATAAGGACGAACGGGTACCTTTGTCACAAGGGCAGGAATTGTATAACGCGTTAAAACGGCAGGGGTGCGTCACGAAAATGATCGTTTACCCGCGGACGCCACACGGGATCGAGGAACCACGATTGCTACAGGATTCCATGAATCGCAATTTGGATTGGTTCGATGAATACCTTGGGGCACCGTCGCGAACGGCTGCATCACCCAAACCATAGGCGATTTGAATTACCGCAGAGCGTGATGATCACGAAGAGACAGATTCTGCTGGCTTGTCAATGCAATGGGATTTATGGGACGCATGGGACTTATGGACCTGAATTGTCCCATTAGTCCCAGTTGTCCCGTTTAATCCCTGCTGTTTGATATCCAGATGTGTCACCAAATTGGATTTCTGCGCGATCCTATTCGTCTGTCACACAGCCTTCGCTGGCGCTCTTGACCGTTTTGATGTACTTATACAGTGTGCCCCGCTTTGCCAGGTAGGCGGGTTGCTTCCAGGCGGCTTTTCGCTGCGCCAGCTCTTCCTTAGAGAGCGCGACTTCGATGCGATTCGTCACGGCATCAATCGTGATCTGATCACCGTCTTGCACCAAGGCAATCGGTCCGCCTTCCTGTGCTTCCGGAGTCACGTGCCCGACAAGATAACCGTGCGAACCGCCAGAGAAGCGGCCGTCGGTAATCAGGGCGACGTCGGCTCCCAACCCCGCTCCCATAATCGCAGAGGTGGGCGTCAACATTTCCGGCATGCCCGGTCCGCCCTTGGGACCTTCGTAGCGAATGATGATCACATCGCCCTTCTGAATCTTACCCTGCTCCAGCCCCAGCAGCATTTCTTCTTCGCGGTCGAAACAACGCGCCGGCCCGGTGAACTTCAGGCCCTCTTTGCCAGTGATCTTCGCGACGGCTCCATCGGGACAGAAGTTGCCGCGCATGATGCGAATGTGCCCCGATTCCTTGATCGGAGTTTCCAGCGGCACGATGACTCGCTGACCTTCTGCCAGCCCTGGAACATCCTTCAAGTTCTCGGCCAAAGTCTTTCCTGTGACGGTCATACAACTGCCGTCCAGCAAGCCCTTGCCCAAGAGATACTTCATCAATGCAGGGGTGCCACCCACGTTGTGCAAGTCCTCCATCACGTACTTCCCGGACGGCTTCAGATCGGCGATATAGGGAATCCGGTCGCTCGTCTTCTGGAAGTCATCAATCGTCAGCGGCACGTCAATCGCCCGAGCCATGGCGATCAGGTGCAAGACCGCGTTCGTAGAACCACCCGTAGTCATGATGACCACCATCGCGTTCTCAAACGCCGCCCGGGTCATGATGTCCTTCGGCTTCAGATCGAGTTCCAGCAGCTTACGAATGGCCTTGCCGGCAGCCACGCATTCACCCAGCTTCAGAGGGTCTTCGGCCGGAATCGACGAACTGTACGGCAGGGACATGCCCATCGCTTCGATCGCCGAAGCCATGGTGTTGGCGGTGTACATTCCACCACATGCCCCCGCACCGGGGATGCTGCAGCGAATGATATCGGCCCGGTCTTCTTCTGTGATCTTGCCGGTGATGTATTCCCCGTAGGCCTGGAAGGCCGAGACAATGTCCAGCTTGGGATGGAACGGCGTGCAACCGGGACGAATCGTTCCACCATACACCATCAGCGAAGGACGATTCAGGCGGCCCATCGCGATGATGCAGCCGGGCATGTTCTTATCGCAGCCGGGAATCGAGATATTCGCGTCATACCATTGAGCCGACATGACTGTTTCAATGCTGTCGGCGATGATGTCGCGCGACTGCAGTGAAAAGGACATACCGTCCGTGCCCATCGAGATGCCGTCGCTGACGCCGATGGTGTTGAAACGCATGCCGACCATGCCCGCCGCCACCACACCCTCTTTGACCTTATCCGAGAGCTTGTTGAGATGCATGTTGCAGGTATTGCCGTCATACCAGACGCTGGCGATTCCCACCTGAGCCTTGTTCATGTCCTCGGCAGTCATGCCTGTGCCGTACAACATGGCTTGCGAGGCGCCCTGGGACTTGGGTTGAGTAATGCGGCTGCTGATCTTGTTGAGCATAGGTCGGTGGTCGATGATTTTTAGCTGGGGGTGAAGAAAGTGAAGACGGTTGAGTGGCACTTGAAGATCGATAACCGTTAATCGGAATGGCGAAAATCAACCCCACAGAGCTTGCCTCGGTGGTTGCCGGGCCATTGCACTACTCTCCGTGAAGGAGAAAACGTCGTGCAAAAGCCCGATTCCACTCAGGTAAGCTGGGTGGGGCTTAATCGCGCCGCTCGACCAAAATGTTACCGAAAATCGAATCTATCAGTACCAGTCCTGCAGCTCAAAGAATGGAAAAAGGGATTTTCGACACTTTGAATTCTGCGAACGGAATATCTTACCATCACAATTCGAGGTGTCTACCCGCCCGGCAATCTGGTCTAGTGGCTGGCTTGCGCGTCGGACTTGGTTCGGTACATGATTCATCCCGGCTAGTTCCCGGAAGCAGACAGATGACGCCAAGCCGATGAGACCCGATAGGCGTCCTTTCGCAGCCGATTGATACCGCCGAGCGGTTGATGCTCGGCCAAAGCGTTCCAGACGTTGAACGAAAGTTGTTTGCAGGCCTGCTTTTCCATCGGCCCGCCGATTTCCTGGCGGGGCAGCAACAACACGGCCACGGTGCGAAACGGAGATTCGCTCTCGGGCCATTCGGCCGATGCGTCTTCAATCGGCATCGTTTCAGTGGAAGTCCGCAGTTGCACCTGAAACTCGAACAGCAGCTGCTGCGACTTCAATGTCTCTTCCAGCATCAAACTCAGCGCATTCGCTTCTAGCCGAAGGCGATTCACGACTTCCAGAAAGGTTTCAGGAGGGACGCTGGCAGGCCGAATCCGGTATTTCGCGACATATTTCCCAAACCGAATCGGCGCCGCGCTGTAATATGTATTGCTCGCCGGATGGACGGGCAGATGCCCGGCGATCTGCACGGCCGTTACAGCTTCGCGCCAGTGCCAATTCAGAGGATTCCAATCGCCGCCTGTCAGGGCCCCTTTCGCAACAGCCAACGGATTTTCGTCGGCCGCCACCAGCACTTGCTCCACTCGCAGGAATTCCTTGACGTTCCGGGCAAAAAAGACCGGATGATTGAGCATGATGAAATCCTGGGCTCGAACCTCCGGTTTGTCCGAAGGTAACATTTCGCCTTCGACATCGAACACTTTGAGCGCCAACCCGCGGCCATCAGGAATCCAATCGGGCTGGACCTGGCTGGCTGAATTCGAAAACCGGACGAGTGCGGAATAAGTTCGGTCGCGCGAAAATAGACCCTGCGTGAGTTCTTCCGGAAGATTCGGCAAGACCCGAAATTCTCCTTTCGCACAGCCGACTGCTTTCACATGGACATCGGACTGACGCAATCCCGTTTTTTCGTACTTTCGCCGCAGCAAGGTCTCCACCGCGATCAGCACCTGGCGAATGTCGTCGATTTCATCGACAGGTATGATCTCGCCATGATCGGCAAATGGAATGGGAGCGTGCGTGGTGTTCGTCGTCATAAATGCGGACCTCAAGAAGCAATCTGTCGAATCGGTGCGGCTGGACGAACTATTATAGGCGAACGATGCAAGGATCGCTGACAGACATCAAGACACCTGGCAGGGGCCGGAGCGTGAATTGGACTCCGGGAGTGACGTTTTGCCCCGGCACGAGGGTGAATTGATATTTCTGAGCCATCATTGCCAGTACGAGGGTCATTTCGACCATCGCAAAAGTGTTCCCGATGCAGGTACGCGGCCCACCTCCAAATGGAAAATAGGCACACTTCGGAAGCTGTTTTTCGAAATCGCCCTGCCAACGCTCCGGATGAAACTCGTCAGGTTCGGCGAAGAAACGGGAATCTCGATGCACGACAGATTGCGGCATCAGAATGGTTGTGCCCCGCGCGCAACGATAACCGGCAATCTCGACGTCCGCGAGAGCTTCCCGCCCGACAATAAATGCCGGTGGATAGAGTCGCATCGTCTCGAGCAACACTTGTTCAATTTCCTTGAACTGCGGAACATCGTCCACAGTGGGCGTCCGGCCCGCGAGGACCGCATCGACTTCCGCGTGCACCCGCGATGCAACTGCAGGATTTTGTCCCAGTAAATACCAGGACCACGAGAGAGCCAACGCCGTCGTTTCGTGTCCGGCGAGGAAAATCGTCAGACATTCGTCGCGCAGTTGCTTGTCGGACATGCCGGTTTTCTCACCCGCGTCGCGCGCATTGAGCAAACGAGACAAAAGATCATCTCGCTGTTCCCCCGATTTCCGGCGTTGCTGGATAAACCCATAGATAATCGCGTCCAGTTCCTTCGCTGCACGCCGCATCCGGCGGTTTCGCGCCGTCGGAATCCAGATTGGAATCTGGACTGGCCGGGCGAGACGTCGTACAAATTCTTCGCGCGTCACCCGCAATGCCGCGTGAACTCGATCGGCATCGGCATCGGCCTCACCGCCGAACAATGTTTTCGACACGATCCCCAATGTCAGTGTCATCATTTCCGGTAACACGTCGCGAACTTCGCCCGGCTTCCAGCGTGCCAGCATGCGGGCCGTGTGTTCGACAAAGGTGGGCACATAGTGGGCGATCTGAGATTTCTGGAGGGCTGGCTGCGATAAGCGACGCTGTCGCAGCCAGAAGTCCCCTTCACTCGTCAACAGCCCATTCCCCAACACGATGGGGTTGATTCGCAAGGCGAAATGCTTGCGGAATTGACGCGCATGAGTAATCAGTACGGACTCGATCACGGCCGGTTCTGTGACCAGCCAGACCCTGCGAAACCCCAACCGCATGGCGACCACGCCCCCAAAATCGCGGGCCGTGTCACGCATGAAACCCAGTCTGTCGGCCTGAAAGGCTGAAACATTTCCGAGCAGCCAATGCCCACGTGGTCCCGGGGGAGTTGAACCGGGCACTATGGCAGGTGTTGGATTCGCTGAATCGGGTGAATTCATAACAGTTCCAGGGCGAGCATCCAGCCTGAGCCGGATGGTAATGCGAGGTTGAGGCTGCAACCATTTGGGCATCGGGCTTACGCCCAAACGCTCGCCTCTCGACACAGAGTGTCGAGCAACGCTATTTGATGCCATCCCTGGCTGCGAGCCGCTTTGCGAGAGACGCCCCAGCATGTAAGGCGCCTTCCATGTATCCCACGAACTGATAACAGGCGTGTTCTCCAGCAAAGTGCAAACGCCCAATTCCGTTTCTCAGGACTGGGCCAACCGTGGTGATTTCTCCGGGTGCTGGGAACGAATAACTGGCGCGGGTCCATTTCTCGCCGATCCAGTCGACG
>JAQGHT010001193.1 GCA_028291565.1 Planctomycetaceae bacterium
TCAGGATTTCGATCTGACTCGGGAAATTCCTGGTAAAACGCCCGTCGCACGGAGACCTTGGGCGCAACTCGGAGTCACATTGATACTCGCCGCGCGTGGTTACTGGAATGAAGCTCTGCAATGGGCGGAATCTGTGGCAGATGTCGAAGCGAAAACGGACTGTCTGATCGCGTGGGCCGATGCGAAAACTCGCGCGACACTGGCTGCGAAGTCCGCGGTTGATCCGGCCGCGGAAGGCTTGGCAGCGAAGTTGGTCCCGGGTGCGAAAGTCGTCTTGTTCGCGCGATTGGCTCTGACCAATGCGGATGCCGGAAACAAAGCCGAAGCCGAACGCCTGGTGAAGGCCGCACAAGCGGCATTGAAGACGATTCCGGTGCCCCCGGCCCCGCGGTGCGACGGGTTCAAGAATGCTCTCGACTGGACAACACCTGACGTCTTTCCGTTACGTCAGGCTGCAACCGGAGCGGCACTATTGGGCCAGGCTCAAAGCCATCTGGGACAATCGGATGCCGGTTGGACATCCACCTTGGAATCTCTCAAACTGGCACGTGCTCTCGCCCCCAGCCCCGAGGCAGTAGCGGCAGTACAAAGGAGTGCTGATGCGTTCGGACTGGACGGTCTGAGAAACAAAATTCGACAGATGCTTAAGCTGCGGGGCGCGGAAGAAGCTTTGAAGAAGACCAGCGATCTGACGGAAAACTTGCGTAAACTGAAAGTGGAAGCGGCATCGCGTTATGCGTTGCAGGAAGAGTTACTGATTGGAGCTGTGCACGCGGGCTTGGCCCCTGTCGTTTGGACTGAAGTCCTCAGTCTCTCACAGCGCACGGATCCTAACGAACTGGAACCGTTTCTGTTGGGTCTGCTGGGCAATCATCTGCACAGTGAACTGCAAAAGGCTGGCAAGCAGAACGAATTGGCGATTCTTGAAGCCAAATGGAAGGAGGTCGAGCAGCGTCCCGCGGACGAAGTCGGTGATCTGCAAAAGCTGGTGGAAAGCTCGCTCACGCCAGCAAAATTCAATGACATCATCAACTACGCGAATCAGAACAAGCTGGTTCCAGGAACTGAAGCCCTCGTTCTCAAGAGTTTTATTGACGCTGCGAAAAAGGGGCCTGAGCTGGGGCTAAATACCCTGAGTTTTATCGCGGCACTGGATCTGAAGACGAATCCGCAGTTGAACATGCTCAAACTGGAAGGTCTGCGAATGACGGCGGCGTACATTGCACGACAGGGTAAGGCAACCGAATTGAAGGCAATGCTCCAGCAACAAATCCTGACTCCATTGGAGAGGATTTCCGCGTTTCTGGGTTTGATCGAGGGGAACGCCGTCTGGCACCGCGAGCATCCGGCGCCAAAGCCAGTCGCCGCACCCGCACCAGGCGCCCCTGCTGCGGCGAAGCCTGCTGCAGCCTGAGTAGCGGAAAGAAAAGACTTGCGTCGGTTCGAACCGTCGTCGCGACACCCTGATGGGATGATGCGGCAATCCACAACGTGGGCTCACCGCGTCGGCTGAAGCGGGTCCTCCAGCTTTTTGGAACTATCGCGTCCTTTATGTCACAGACTCCCTACTTGATGGAATTGGCCCAACGGCTGGCGGAGGGCTTGCGAAGCCTGCCTGAGGAACGCCGTGAGCGGCACCGTCGGTTCCTGCTGACGCGGCAAATGCCTGACGGCGGATTTGCTGGCCGCGAAGAAGGTTCGGATCTGTATTACACAGGGTTCGCACTCCGCGGGCTGGCCATTTTGGGCGGTCTCGAAGAATCCGACGCGGCACGCGTCGCTATCTACCTGCGAAAGCAGATCCGCCGCAGCTTGACGGTGATTGATCTATTGAGTTGGCTCTATTCGGCCCTGGTGGTTCAAGCCGCTTGTGGCGAAGACGTCTTGCAGGATATCGCTGAAAACTGGTCCGAACGCCTCGCGGAAATGCTGGAAGCCTTTCGTGCCCAGGACGGTGGCTACCGCAAGACCGAAGAAGGCTCCGCCAGCAGCATGTACCATTCGTTCCTGGTCGTGCTGTGCTATGAACTCATCGGTCGAACCGTTCCGCATCCCAAACGTCTGATTCAGTTCGTCTTCGATCGCCAGCGAGACGACGGCGGTTTCGTCGAGATTGCTCCGATGAAACGCAGCGGCACGAACCCCACCGCGGCGGCCGCCGCTATCTTGCGAATCCTGGGAGCTCTGGACGCTTCTGCTCGCGACGACGTACGAGCTTTTCTCATGGAAGTTCGCAGTCCCGAAGGAGGGTTTCTGGCCAACATGCGAATTCCCTTTGCCGACGGACTTTCGACTTTCACAGGGATGCTGACGGCACAGGATTTAGGTCTCGAAGGTCTGCTCAATTCAGAACAAACGACGACGTTCATCAACGGGTTGGAGATGCCCGCTGGCGGTTTCCGCGGAGCCACCTGGGACGAAGTGGCCGACGTCGAGTATTCATTCTACGGATTGGGTGTTTTGGGATTACTCGGAAAGCCGGAGGACAAAGTGTCGCAGGCTGTGCGAGACACAAACGAAACGTAACGAACGGACTCGTGATTGTCGGTCGACGGCAAAGACTTGCTCAAGGGGCTTTAGCCTTGTGGTCGGAGTGCATCACCAGGCCCAACGCTTGATTGTTGGAGAATTTGAGATGGCTGAGGAGTAACTGAGCCTTTTCTTCCAGCTGGGTTTCACTGATTTTTTTGACTCGAATGGCAATCACGCTTTCAGCACCTTGCCCCTGACCTGACATCCGAGCCCGTTCCGACGTGCCACGTCGATTTCCCAAGGCCAGAATATAGAACGGGCCAATGACTTCTTCCGGCGAGACATTCAATGGTTGGCCCGGTTGAGTCACCGGGTCGCGACTGCCGGCGGCTGCCACGCGGAACGACACTTCATCACCGCCCGAAAAGTATTGCGGAACGAAGCCTCGCGAATCGACGTTGATCCAGATCGCAACTTCGTTGGGACCCAGGTCCCGCTTCATATCATTGCTGGCTGGCGTCCGCAGATCCTGAGTCAGGATCAGCTCCCCTTCCAGGAATTCGCGGTAAGCAGTCATGCCAACAATTGTGGAAACATCCGAATAGTACGGCGCCACTTCTTTCAGCCGCTGAGCATATCTCAACGGAATCGGAACCGGGATCAGCTGCCCGTGCTGGATGGTGTCACCTTCGCGAATGCCCCCCTCGGCGACCGCGACGAATTGGACCAGATCCAATTCGCGGGACTTCTGGGCCATATAGAACCAGTTGCAGAGGGCTCCGGCGATGGCCAAACCGACCGCAATCAACAGTCCTGGGACGCCTTTCATGAGGTTCCTCTCAAGGTTTTGAATTCGCTGTTGGTCCGGGCAGCCCGTGGATCAACCCCGAACCCTGCCCTGACGCGTCAAACCGGAACTGAATCAAGATCCGGTTTGAGGTCGTTGCATCTTCATTGTTTCGAATAAAACTCGCTGACCAACTGGGGATTTCTTCAGTGCTGCTCCAGTTTTCCACTGGCGCCCAGCCTTGTGACGCCAACCACTCGGAAAAATGGGTCCGCCAATCGGCCGCGGAACCAGTTCCCTGAAACCCGGATAAACTATTCCAATCACTTCCCCGCACTGAAACAGTTCGCCGGCAGCCTTCGGGCAATGGTACTTGACTCAAATCCAACTCCGCGGTTCGATCGGTGATGGCGTTTCGTGCCAGGCGATTCGGCTTGGAATTGGATTTGATGAACGTGTAGGCGGTCCACGCTCCGGCGACATGCCCGGGAAACACCAAGCCCCAGCATACCACACGCGGTTCCCGAGTAGCATGTTGCCGATTGGATTTCTGGGTCGGAGCTGGAAAAAACCGAATTCCCACCAGCATCACCATGTTCCCGCCCAGCCGATGGATTTGCCATTCCCCTGACTGTTCAACTTACGGCTGCCGTCCTTCAATGGCGTGCAGCATGTCGCGTTCGGCTTGATCGGGGGGCAGTTCGAGCGGCTGAGCAGCGAGCAGGGCTTTCTGGCACACCTCTTGAACGAGCCCTAAAGCCTCCAAGGGTCCAGACCGGCTGAGTGTCTGGCGGATCAGACGGAAGGGACTGTCAGCGAATTCGAGTTCAACCGGCTGTCCGTCGCCTCCCATGTCTGTCTCAAGACCGGCCAGGGGGCCACCATCCAGAATTGGCGGCGCGACAGCGCGCCACCACTCCAGCACCTGCCTTCCCAATGCCAGACTACCGACAAGAACGATGGCAATGGCTAGTAAATCGGTTGTGCGACTCGAAATCCGTCGAGCCAGGCTGGTCGGTTGGCGCCGGGGTGGCGGGGGAGGCACGAATACGACAGCAGCGATCTCCGCCGGGGCACTCAAATCGATGCCAGGAGGAGTCGGAGAGGAATCTTGATCCGGGATGTTCATGGGACGCCGGTTCCCATCCAAAGCAACACGCCCCGCGTCACCGGACGAACCAGAGCGTAAAGAAACAGGCCAGCCACGAAGATGATCAACACTCCAGACATTCCGGCCAACCACCATGAATAAAAAGCGTATTCCTCATTTTCACAAGCGTTTGCAACTTCCTCAAGTCTTGACTGGGGATTAGCGAAAACCGTCGCATTTTTCCCTATTTTTCATGATTTTTCGTCGAACTGTTGAAGTCTCGGCGAAAACCGGCAAAATAAGGCGGATTCGTGCATGCGACTGCACCGTCAAAACATGCCGCGACTGCCCGAGACCATCAGGCGGGTCACCTTCTGGGGCTTGGATGCTTGCCAGAATTGGTACCGCCAAAAAAATCCTTCCCACCGAGAACCCCTCGCATGCCAACTCAAGAACTCACCAGTTTTCAACTTCGCAAGAGAGAGATCCGCGAACAGGCTCATGCCAACCGCAAAGAACAGCCCGACAAAGACGCGATCAGCGCAATCATCGTGGAGAAATTTCTGGAATTGCCGGAATACGAAACGGCCGACACGGTGATGTTTTACGTTGACGTGCGGACGGAAGTGAAGACTCGGGATTTTCTGTCGGTGGCCTTGCTGCACGGCAAGAAGGTCGTCGTCCCATTCTGTCGGCCGGATGGTCATCTGGAGCTGTTCTGGCTGCAGAATATGAATGAGCTTTCGGTTGGCATGTACAAGATTCTGGAGCCGAAAGCAGAGCTGCGCGGGTTGCCGGAAAAGAAGGTCGAGCCCGAAGATTTGGATCTCGTCATGGTTCCGGGTGTGGCCTTTGATCGTAACGGCGCCCGCATGGGTCACGGCTTCGGCTATTACGACAAGCTTCTGGAACACACGCGGGCCACGACGCCGCTCGTCGCCCTGGCGTTTGAGTGTCAGTTATTCGAAGAGATTCCGACTGCAGACCACGACATTTTCATGGACAAAATCATTACCGAAGCGGCGATCTACCAAGGCCGTGGACGCAGTGAATCGATATAAGACCGCGCACGGTTAAGAATTAGACGTTTGAACGCGGGGATCAGTCTTGAAAAACACTCATTCGTGGCCTCGTACAGTATAAAACTGCGGCGTTGACGACCTCGCCCGAATTCTCTGGACTTCGGGCGAGGATGCCCCCCGGGTTACCACACACGGTTAAGAGTGAGACGATTGATCTCGGGGATCAGTATTGATAAGGCCGGAGAATCAATAAGTGTCTGAACTCTCGTAGCCACGAAGGGGACGCCGCCAAGGATTTTAGCGTGGCAAATTCCGCGTAGCTGAAATCGTGAGATTTTGGGCGGAACACGTCGATCGGCCCGAATTCTCACAAATTCAGCTACGAAAATCCTTGTCGCCCTCCGTGGTTGATAATTAATTGCTATTTACTCCGACAGTAATTACATCGCCGATCCTGAACACTCATTTGTGGCCGCGAACAGTATAACACTGGTCACCGACGCCCGCCGATTGTCAGTCCAGCATCGCCAGTTGTTCCTCGGTTGCGCCCGCTTTCCTGGCGGCTTCTTTGAGCTTGCTGACTGCAGCGAACTTGTGGTTGGCGACCGCTTGTTCGGTTATTCCGAGGACTTCCGACGCGGCTTTGTTGGGCAATCCCTTCACGAAGAGTAATTCAATACACTTCAATCGCTCCCACTCTTCTCGTTCGCGCCAGCCATCAATTAACGTTCCCAATGATTGGGCCAGTAGTTGTTCTTCCAGCCCGCGATGCTCTTTGCTACGCATCAAGCTCGAGGCATGGCGGTGGCGACCGGCCAGTTCTCGACCCGAATCTTCATTTGCGTCCAGGGCGACCGTCGGGCGGCGTCCGCAACGGCGGAGATGATCGGTGAGTTTGTGCGCGGCGATGGCGAACAGAAAGCTTTCCAGCGGAGTCTTGGGATCATAGTTCGGCAGACTGATCAGGAACCCGTGAAAGGTATCCTGCACCAGGTCTTCCGCTGTGGCCCGGTTGTGGATCCGGCTTTCAATGAAGGCGAGCAAGCGGCCTTCAAAACGGCCAATGAGATCCGCCCAAGCTGATTCGTCCCCTTGCCGAACCAAATCCAACAGCAGGCGGTCTCCAGTGTTGTCTCGCAGCATGATGATATTGTTCGCGGCCACGAATGACTGTTTTTCGATACTGATCCCCGCGATTATACCACGCACGGTTAAGAATGAGACGTTTGTTCGCGGGAGTGAGGAAAACGCTCTCAACGATACTTCGTAAGCCCATGTTGCCGAACATCAGGGACACCACAGGATGATGGAACTGACCGCCCATTTCTTGGCGAGATTGGCTACAAATCTCGGTCAGTCTTGGAGGCGGGTTGAATCAGTTCCTGATTCTGCGGTTCTGAAAACTCACTGAGGACCGGAATAGGAATGACTGTCGGTTTCATCGATTGGGAGGGCGAAAACTCTAGATTGACAGCAAATTGACGTCTTCCGGATTTTGTTTCAACAAAACTCAGGCATCGACGACCCCGGCAGGGGTCACAGAAATTAGCCGGGGGTCGAGCGTACTCGCGACTACCCCAGTTCCAATCAATTAGGGATTCCCGACCCCGGAGGGGTCGCAGATCACCGACGGTTAGACGCTCTGCGACCCCTCCAGGGTCGAGGATCAGGTCATATCTCTGATCCGGGGGTATCGCTGCGCGTCTGCACCGGACCGGTGAAGACGCTTCGCTCGACCCCCGGCTAATTTCTTTAACCCCTCTGAGGTAAATACCATTCTCGCGATCGCTTTGAATGCATTACGTTCGCTTTCTTTGGAAATAATTCCAACCAATTCAATTGCCGCTGTTTTGCGTGTCAACCCCAGCTTTTCGCCTCCCCAGCCTCGCCCTCCCAAAACAGACAATAATTACATTGCCGATCCTTATCGCTTGCCCGCACCGGGTTTTGCCGCGGATTCAACGGCCTGTTTGCCGGCGATTGATTTCTCCGGAAGTCGTTTCGCCATGTAGGCTTTCAAGCGTTGTTGCTGCGTCGGTTTATCGTCATCGGAAGCAATTTCCAGAACCTTGGTTTGAGTGGCCACCGCCGCTGCGAAATTCCCGTTGCTGGCTTGAGCCCAAGCCAGATCAACCGCGTAATCCGGGAATGTGGGATCCAACTCCAAAGCTTTGGTTAAATCTTCGATCGCCTTGGCGGGCTTCTTCATCGTAATCCAGTATAAACCACGGCCATAATAGGCGTGTTCGAATCCCACATCCAGTCGAATTGCTTCGTTAAATGCCGTCAATGCATTTTCGTAGAATTTCAATTCGTAATACGTCCAGCCAAGTCGCTCGTGATTCGCAGCGTCTTTCGGTTCGAGTTCCACCGCGCGTTCAAAGTCTGGCAATGCCGTTTGAAAGTCTTGTCGATCATAGTAAACCATGCCGCGGACATAGTACGCATCCGAACAATTTGGATCGAGTTTGATCGCCTTTTCCGCCACGGTGAACGCTTTTGCCGGTTCGCCAGTCAGGAACAACGCCAAGCCCAGACCCGCCTGAGCCAGGCTGTTCTTCGGTTCGATTTTCACGAATTGCTCGAAATCGGGGCGCGCTGAAACGGGGTCATCTTCCTTTAACAAGGCCCAGCCTCGAGAATGCAGTGCCGCAACAAATTTGGGATCGAGTTGCAAGGCGGCGGTGTAGGCTCGAATGCCTTGTTCGCGCTCGCCTTTCAACACCAGGTCTTCACCCAATTTGAAGTACGCTTCTGCGGTGGCCAGCTTGGGGAGCGGAGGCAGCCAGGCAATTTCCGTGTTTGGCATCTGCTTTCGCAAAGCGATGACGGCCTTTTCCGTGGTCGCCGAGCCTGTCAGATAGACTTCTTTCAAGTTGGGCATCGACTTCAGCACCGGCAGTCCCGCGTCGGTGACTGCGGTGTTCATCAGCTCCAGACCTTCCAATGCTTCCAGGCCACGCAACAGAGATAAGCCTGCATCATCCAATCGCGTGTCACTGAGGATCAGGGTCTTCAGGCCTGGCAGATCCGCCAGCATTTTCAAGCTGGCGGAAGTCAACTTGGTGTTGGACAAGATCACCGCAGCGATGGGCTGCTTGGGATCCTGGTTCTCGTACTCGACGGTACCACCCAGTTTCTTGATGGCGTCAGCCACAGCTTCTTCATTCGATCTGGCTCGTGCCGCCTTCGCTTTAGGGCCGGCCAGAATGACCGATCCGCTTACCAGTGCACACGATACGCAGACCACGTTCAGCAACCACCAACGTCGTAACATAGAATGAGTCTCGGAAATTGTTGTGTCAGGACGTTTTACAGCGTCCTCAGTGACTTTGCAGCGAATCCGCTAACCGTTTTCGTCGCGCAAACGGTATCATCGTGGGAATGATGGCTCCACGCAACACGCGAAGCTTCTTTCAGAATTCGGCGTTCGGTCGATTTCACTTGCCGTTCCCGAATTGGGCACTCACATGACAACTTCCCGAAAAACTTCGCCGGACCCGAACAAGCCATCCAAGGTGTCTGACGTTCCGATTTCGCCTATTAAACGCTGGTTCTGGATTGTCTCGCGAACGTTCCTTTTTTGTTATCTGGGAATCGTCCTGATGCTGGCCTTTTTTCAACGCTCGCTGATGTATCCGGCGACGCAAGTGGAGCAGATCGTTCCACAAGCCGCCGGGTTAGCGATGGGACGAGTGCACTCGATCTCGATACAGACGACCGACGGACTAACGTTGCACGGCTGGCATGTGTTGCCGGAGGGAACCACTGCGGTGGATCAGGCAAGTTGTGACAAATTGTTGCAACAACCGGGTCCGGTCGTGTTGTTTTTTCATGGCAACGGGGGGAACCGGATTCATCGCAGTGATGAATACCAGATTCTGACAGGTTTGAAGTGCCACGTGATCACGTTTGATTATCGGGGCTATGGTGAAAATCCCGGATCACCGTCTGAATCGAAGCTCGCTGCCGATGCGACGGCCGCTTGGAATTATCTGATTGACGAGCGAAAGGTTGCGGCAAATCGCATCGTCTTGTTCGGCGAATCGTTGGGTGGCGGCGTGGCGACTCGATTGGCCGCGGAGGTCTGTGAGAGTGGAACGCCACCGGGCGGATTGATTCTCCGCAGCACATTCAGCTCAATGGTGGATGCCGCCGGTTACAATTATCCCTGGTTGCCGGTGCGGCTGGTGTTGGTGGATCGTTATCTTTCGATCACTCGAATCCCACTGGTGACATGTCCGATACTGATCTTTCACGGAAGGAAGGACGGTATCGTGCCGTTTCAGCTCGGAAAGCGTTTGTTTGACGCGGCACCGGAACAATCGGCGACAGGAATCCCCAAGACATTTGTGGAACTGCCACATTCTGATCACAACGATTACCTGATGGCAGACGGCCCATTATTGATATCTGGTCTACGCGAATTTTTTGGGAAACTGAAGTCTCAGGTGCGTTAGCCAACGCGCGGAATTTAACGGCACGTTGCTCGCTGGAGTTGCGCGGTTGCGTAAAGTCGACGGCCGATAGCGGTCTCGCTCAGGAAGTTTTAGAAATCTCCAGAGATTTCGGTGATTTTCTCAAGTTCCGCTTGTGACGAGTCCAGTTGCATGGCAGGATGTTGTCATGCTCACCATCTGTGCTGACAACGTGCCGCAATCCAAATTGAGTTATCTCGCGTTTCGCCTGGCGGCGTTCGAGACATTCAAGTTGCTGGAATTCGCCCAACAATCCGGTCAGGATTTTCGGGATCCGTACGGATATTTGACGGAGGTCCCCTTCCTGCGGGAAACGGCACCTCAGGTTCAGTTATCCGTTCTGGCCGAAACCTGGGCGAAATTGAATTCGCCTGTGCGACACCATGCGACCCTGGTGGACGAGAGTGTCTTGTACGCGGTATGCGAAACGTCCGCCCGCATCCTCGAGCACATCCCGGAATTGTTCCCGTCATTTATTGAAACGGGGCCCGTCCGATTTCTGAATTCGCCAGGCAAGCAGTTGATCCGTGATTTGCGAGCCCTCCATCTGGATCTCTCAAATGAGGGTGATTTTCTGCTGATCAGCCAGTTCCTGGACCTGAGCCCGGACGAAGCCCGCGATTACAAAAAGCAATTCCGGATGAGTGAATCGTTTATTGAGCCCCTGTTTGATGTCCTGGCTCTATGGCATTGCTCGCCCTCTGTGGAACAGAATCTCGCAGGGTTATTCACAACTGAAGAGCTGCAGGAATTGCTGCCAATTTTGACGGCAGCCTCGAGCGGAGTTCGCCTGACATAGCTGACCAATCCGCGTTAGGCAGTGAAACTCAGAAATGGTTGAAAGAGAGTATCCCGCGACAATTATTCCTGAACAAAGTGTAAGGGGAGGTCCGTCGTTAGACTTCGCGTTGCATCGGCATGGTCACCGGTATTTTCAGGAGGCGACCTATTTTTCGCTCGTCGGAGCTTTTGTGCTGTTTGCAATCGCGATCGCCTG
>JAQGHT010000490.1 GCA_028291565.1 Planctomycetaceae bacterium
GCGATCAAACGTCTCATTCTTAACCGAGCGCGGTATCAGGCATTACCAGGGCAGCTCAACAATCGCCCATTGGCCGAAATTCTCTTCCACTTCGATCTGGATCTTGGTCAGCGGGTGAGACTGATTCGGCTTGATCCGGTCTCGCAGACGGTGACCAATCCATTCGGCGATTCTTTCCGCTGTGGTGTTGGCGACAGGCAGCAAGACGCAATCTTCGCGTGGAAAAACCCAGCGCCGCTCTTCGAAGCGAACTTCGACTTCTGATTCGCTGGCGGTCACGTGAATCGCTGCGTGTTGCGTGGGGAGCAACATGTGATGATCGAGTTCCAGCACGATGGACTGCAGATTGTCACGCAGCGCGATAAAGTCAAACACATACTGGTTCTCATCCAACGGTCCGGTAACCTCGACCGCGACTCGCCAGTTGTGACCGTGTAAGCGTTCGCAGATATTGCCGTTAAAAGTGATGAAATGGGCTGCGCTGAAGACCAAATGGTCTTTGGTGACCCGTACGCGAAACTGGGGGGAGTTGAATGATTCTGACGGCATGACCTGTATCTCATTGTCGCGATTGGTAATCGCGGGAATTCGGGGCGATTTGTATTGACGTTCGACCGGTGGAGAATCCAGGATAGATGAGAGTCATGAATTCTCGCAACGTCGCGTGATCCGAATTCGTCGAAACGGCGTTTGAAATGTGGTCCGAGAGGTGGCGTTTCGCTGTATGCCGGACTCGGCAGCATCAGGTAGGACAGGTTTTCAACCTGTCAGTTTCCTGTGCACGGACAGGTTGAAAACCTGTCCTACTGAAATCGTCGAGATTTGGACGAATCGGGATTCTGGAATTGCCGTAGAGGTGCCGAATGCAAATTCTATTTGTGGTCTTGGCGTTGTTTGCCGATGTTGGCGTCGAAGTGGATGAGACTCGGCTTGCTCCGGAAACGGTGAATGCCGTTGCCGAGGCGGTGCAAACAGGATCGATCATTGCATCTCGCGGCGATTGCCTGGCCGTTCGAGTTTATACTCAAAGCCCTTATACCCATGTGGGCGCAGTGGTCGTCCAGGATGGTCGGGCCGTGGTCTACGACAGCATGATTCGAATTGGAGTGCGGTGCCAGCCGCTGGATGAGTATCTGGAATCACAACGGCCGTGTGATATCGAATTGTTTCATCCAGTGAAACCATTCACGAAGACCCAGGCAAAGAATTTTGAAAAGCACTTGACCGAACAAGTCGGACGTCCTTATGCAATCCGGCAATATGTCACGGGCCGGGAAGTGAAAGGGCTGCATTGTGCCGAGTATTTGACACAGGCGCTGATCGCCAGCGAACACATCACGGCGGCGAATCCGGCCAAAGTTTCGCCAGCAGAGATCCTCGAGTGCGTCACGAAGCATGAATTGTATTCCACCGGCGATACCTCGAATCTGCCAGCGGTCCCGGTGCCTCCACCGCCGCCCGCGACAACCTGGTACGGACGCATCTGGCAGGACACAACGCAGTGTACCCAGGGGTGTTGGTTTCAAACACGGCGTGTGGTTCTGGCGAAGTAGAAGTTGCGGCGCGCACTCACCCGATTGCGTTTCGGGCTTGTATGCTGTGATGAACAATCCGGGTCAGGGAGTTTTCTGCCAGGGCCAATAGTACAACACGCCCGCAGCCGCACATTCTCCAGCCAGCCAGGTGAGTCTCGACAATAATGTCGCGACCAGCGCTAACGGGCCCAGGCTGGGCTCCAGGATTTCAAGCAGAATGATTTCGCGAACACCCAATCCGCCGGGCGAGAACAACGCCAGAAATCCGAGAACAATACACAGCGAGGTCGCCGCAGTCCAACGCGGCAGGTCCGACCACGAAACTGGTTCGGGAGTAATTGCCTGAATGGTGCAACCCATGCTGAGTCCATGGATCCACCAGCCCAGAACGAGCAACAGGAATGCCGTCCAGGATGGTTGATGCGCCCAACTGATGGCTGCGCCCCCTGTTTTTTCAGCGGGAACCATCTTTTTCAAGATTCGATCAAAGACCCGAGAAAGAATTGGCAGGCCGAGCAGGCTGCCCGCGAGCACCAGCCAGGGCAGAAAGCGGACGATCAATGCGCCGCCGGGGATCCAATGTAAGATTCGGCCGAGCAATTCGGGATCCACCGCGGTCGGCAAGAGTGCAAATCCCACCGCGGCGCCTGCAGCCATAGAGGCCAACGTTTCGTACCCGGCTGACAATGCTCCCGGTCCAACGGGAACTCCGTGAGTTCTCAACATGCCAGCCCTAATGAAAATCACTCCCGCTTTGCCTGGAACATACTTTCCCAAATGTCCGCAATAGTAGGCCTTGGCGACTTCAAACCAGGAGACACGACAACCGACTTCGCGGATCAATTCTCCCCAGAACCATACGGCTGGTAACCAGCCAGCAATATAGAGCAGAATTGATAATGCCAGCCAGCCCGGTCGGATTGAAATCTGAGCCCAATCAATCTGCACACCAAGCGTTCGAGCCTGCAGCAGCACTGCAGCCAGCACCAGCATCAACAGACACCATTTGGCAGCCGGTTTGATGACGGGCCACCAACGGCGTTTTATTGAATCGGGCATGAAATGTTTTACTTGCGGTTCAGTCGTCAACGTGAAACAAATTGTCCAATGGGATATCCAGCGCGATAGGAAATCACAAATTGTCCATTCGCGGTTTGAAAGACCACGTCGTCTTTCCGGTCGAAATCACTCAGACCAGACCGCACTGCGGCTTCGGGACTATCCGGCAGCAGATATTTCTCCGCGCGTTGAAAGACAATCAGAGTTCGGTTGCCCAGCGAATGTCCTGAACTGGAAAAGACTTTGCCGTCGAGATCTGCTTTGGCGACCCATTTGGGTTCCACAGTCAGGCCCGAAGCCTGGATGTTGGCCACCATTTCACGAGCGTCTTCAATCGGGCAGGTATGATCGTCCACACCGTGCACGACGAGCATGCGGCATGAATTTCCGAGCGCTCGCATCATTTTAAGGTGACCGGGGTGCCCCACGAATCGAAGTTCCTGATGATCTGGACTCAGATAATAGGGATGTTTCGCGTCTTTGACAAAGCGGGCGTTCAAATCGCTGCCACCGGGTAGATTGAACGCAATATCGTCGCTCAGTTTCGCCATTCCACACAGGTCGATACAGCAGGCGAAAGTCCGCGGAGCCAGCTTGTTGACCATCAACGTGACATTGCCGCCTCCCGAACCACCCGTCGCATAAACCCGGCCGCGTGCGAAGGCCACCTTCTTTTCTGTGAGAGACCGGTCCAGCCAGGACAGCGCACGCAACGCATCCAAGGCCTGCAAATAGCCGAAATCATAAGGTTCTGGATCCATGATGGAGGCCTTGGGGCCACTCTGTAGATAATCCACGCAGAGGCAGATCACATTGAACCGCTCGGCCAGCTGTGCTGGATCGGCGGTACCGATGCAGCCCGAACCGCCCCAATTATGCAGGGACAGCATCAAGCCCGTTTTGTCAGTAATCTTGTCTAACTGGCCACCCGGGTAATGGACCGCAACGGAGACCGATCGAGGCCCCGGCTTCAGCGGCCATTCCTGGGCGAGAATGCTGACCGTACCATTTTTCGCGGGCAGTGCCGGCCAAGAGTCGTCAGCTCGCAACGAGGCCGAGTTTGCCAGGAGGAACGCGATCAGCGATACAACGAGAGAAAGATGGGATTGCATGCGGATCGGTCTCACAGGTGCATGTCTTCGAAAGCGTGAAACTGTCAAAGCAGGACAGGTTTTCAACCTGTCCACGTTCTGGAAACGGACAGGTTGAAAACCTGTCGTACTTATCACTTCAGGACCCAGTATGCTGTGCTACATGGACTTGTCAGTCATCCATTCCAGCAGGACGTGGCCGACTTTCACAATGCTTTCGCCCGAGCAATTTGCAGGAATATCCTTCCGCGAATGCCAGAACGGGTAATCAAAATCAATCAGGTCGATCGTGGGAATTTCTGCCACCTCATTCAAAGGCAGGTGGTCGTCTTGAACTTCATGCTTGATTTTGGGCTTGAACTCAGCAACTTTCAGTCGTTGTGCTGTCGCCCAG
>JAQGHT010000502.1 GCA_028291565.1 Planctomycetaceae bacterium
ATCACGCAATCCGGCGTCGAAGGGATCGCCACGCGTCACGGCTATCGCATCGAGCAACTTGAACTGTCGCTGTTCAACCTCGATACCGACGCCGAAGAGCGACACAACGTCACCGCAACTCATCCAGAAGTCGTGAAACGCCTGAGCACTCTCGCTGCCGACGCCCGTCGCGAACTTGGTGATTCATTGCAAGGCGTGAAAGGCTCCGGACTCCGTGCGCATGGTATTGATACCTCAAAAGAAGCCAACCCGTGACTGCAATGGGAATGAAAGCCATGCACGGTTCGCGTAATGTCCAGATCACTGGAAATCAGTTCGTCAAAAACAGCCTGTGGGCGATCGGCCTCATGCCAGGAGTCGCCTCGCACAAAAAAAACACCGACGGCGGCTCGATCGTCGCCAACAACATCATTTCGGACTTCGGACATGGCGACGCAAACTGGATTTGGGGAAACGAGCAATTTTCCATTCGCTTTGACCACGGCCAGGAGCCCGACGACCCACCGCTGACTGACGTCATCATTCAGGGTAATCTCCTGCACAACGTCGGCGCGCCGCGTTATCGCTATACGGTCCGCTTCGAAGGTGAACCCAATGCGCTGCGTGGCCTGCACTTTTTCGGCAATATTCTTTCACCGGGAAGCAGTGGTGTCTCGAACGTTGAATTGAAACCGTGATTGAATCCCGATGTCTCTACTGCGCTGAACTTGTTTGCTCCAACGGATTCCTTGAGAATCATGGAAAATCTGATGTTTTATTGGACATTTTTCACCAATCGTCCATGGTTGATCGGAGCGTTTCGAGCCCCCTGGTCGTCATTTCATTTGAAATTTGAGATCTCAGATTTCAAATTCCATTCGATTCGCAAACGTCGCTGAAGTCACTGAATTGATGGAAAATCCTATGCTGCTGCGTCTAAACGCACGGGGGTTCGGCGAAAAGTGTTTTTTATTGATGCCAGAAAGTGAGGTAACAGATCGACCGGTCAGCGTAAGTGAAGCGTTTCAACTGCAGAGTGGACGGCTTGCAACTTTCTGGCGATGTCTTCCAGGGCGGAATAACATCGCAAGGCATCCGAAACCGCGTCCAATCGGCGATCATCACTCAACGAGATCGCCGCACGTGTGAGTTGTCATAAATCGACGTCATTATCGAAGGAATACAACGATGTTATGTACCAGCAGTCGAATCGGGCGAGGAAATCTGTCGCTATGGGCCAGTCTCGCCGCGTTGTGGCTGGGCGCTTCCTCTGC
Organism: Planctomycetaceae bacterium; assembly: GCA_028291565.1. Lineage (GTDB taxonomy): Bacteria > Planctomycetota > Planctomycetia > Planctomycetales > Planctomycetaceae > JAKFVC01. The sequence goes on from JAQGHT010000502.1 coordinate 1,254, forward strand.
CCAGGCCGAGCAGTTTGTTCTTTTTGATGCCAATTTCACGTTTACTAAGGACGACGCGGATCATTCCAAACCGAGCCCCTCGCATTATTACGTTCGAGACAAACTGATGAATGACGAACGTCCCAAGGACTGGACAAGCCCGGTTGACTACCGCAATGGAACAGCCCACGTTCGTTTGGAAGTGCTGGAGAAACCGCCCGGCGGGGAAGCGACGACCTGGTCGGTCTGCTACATCCCCAATAAAGGCCGAGACAAGGGATATGGCTGCTTCAACACTCCAGTGTATAAGGAAGCCGGCGTCTACGACCTGGACATTCCCATGACGAAGTTCTGGCAAAACGATTCGATCGTCTGGGATCAGGGGATTAAGGAGATGCACCTGGTGATCAAGGACAATAGTGGTGGCAGCGGCCACGCTCATAAGCGAAAAGATCACGAAAAGTTCTTTCCTACCAAGGTCCGTATGACAGTGATCCAAGTCTCGGCTGGTTCGAAATACGATGCCAGCCTGGTACCAGATCTTCCGCCAGCCAAAGCCGAGAGTGTTCCTCCTGCGAAAAAAGAGCAGCCAAGTCAGCCTGCCGTGAAATCGAAAAAGTAAACGTGCTCGGTGTTCGGCGCGGCGACAGGGTTCGAGTGTATTTCCAGTCTGGGACTTGGGAGACACCAAGTCCACACTGCCCAACCATGGGGCGCACAGGATCCGGGGTCGTGGTGTAACTGCGGCACAGCGAAATTCTTTCCTCGCCATTAAGGGGCAAATATGTCCGGCCCCATTGATAGCCTGTCGAGCAACAAGAGTGCCTTGCGGGTCCAACCCGGGCACCGAGCGATAGTTTTGTCCCTTCGGCTTGAATGCGCGAACCATTGTCACCGATTACGTGTCCCATACGGCGTAACAATTCGAATCAATCCAATTCTCAGATAGAAAGGGGGCCATCATGCAAACACGCAATCTCACGCAACGTAAATGTTTGGACAGACATTGGAAACGGCCCCGCGGATGGTCCACGGTGGCCACCACTTTCTGACGTGAATCTGATGGGACTCACGTCGTCTCCTTCTCAAGGATACGTCTCATGGACGTGAATGTTCTCCAGCGGCAATTCGCCCGCATTGGTGCTCGCGCTCAGGTGCGATGGCTGGAAGGTTCGCGAATTCGTGGTTCTGTGGCGTTGGATATTGTCCAAGATCGAGTCGGTGAGTTGTTCGACATTCGCGTGTCGAAGGACACCCCGGCCGATGTGGAGGTTCTGCATGCGGAACCTCAGCAGCGGCATCTTCTGTTAATGTCTCGCTCGGAATCGGACGAGAAGCACAAGTTTCTGTGCGGACACGATGAACGCCATTGGTTCGTCGCCGCCGTGCCGGAAAATCGTGTGGTCTCGACAGTTCGAACCGCGATGGAAGCCCTCAAGCCGGCGGAAGTCGTCGGACGTCAACTGCGAATGCAGGTCCGGAAGAAGAACTGGAATCGTCGGCGAAATGATGCCTTTATTCGCCAGGGCGAATGGTTCTTCGTGCCGGAACCGCAGTTGATTGTCAATGCGAATCTGGTGTTGACGAATGAACCGTTGAGACGAGGCGGTGGAAAGCCGCACATGGTGGAGTTCCTCTACCGATCTGGCGGCGAAGTCGTCTATGTCTCGTCACAGAAGCCCAACGGTTTGACGCAAACTCAGTTCAACACTTTTGTGTCGCGCAGGCCGGAAGCGAAGAGCTGGAATTGGTCAACCATGCGTCGGAACCCGTCGGTGTATGTAAAGGGCCGAGTCCGACACGCCGATCATGCCACGATTGTGCTGCACGACTGGCATCAAGTGCTGATGAATACGGAATCGCAGGCGGTCGCAATGCGGCACGTGGCATTCCTGGATTAAGGGCCGATTGATCGGTTCAGCGGGCGCAGTTCAACCTGCGCCCGCAAATGTTATTCGTGGTGTCGTAGACTCTGCATTTCAGCCGCAATTTGAGGGAAGTCTATGGCCTCGCGTAAACTTTCCAGGGGCAACTTTTCTCCGGTTAATGGTTAGGTTCCTAACAGCGTCTGGACACGATCAACTGCCGGTTCGGACTACATTTTCTCAATGTTCGATGTCTGAACCATTTCTTCGTTGAGCGTGTCTTGAGTGAACCTCAACTGACAGTCGGGACTACATCAACACCCTGTTAAGGTGTGCCGCAAGGCACGAAGTCCCGGCGAACCTTCGTTGGGGCATTTCTGCGAAATAACGGTGACTGTCTTTTTGGAGTACCTATTGTTGGTTCGAGTCCAACCATCCCGATTTGAACGGGGTGTCGCCCAACTGGCAGGGCAGTCTCTGAGCAATTCCTCGTCACCACTTTGATATTTGATACACGGATCGACTGCCGGTTTGGAGTACATCCGCTCATAACGGGGTGGTCGTGGGTTCGATTCCCACCGGCGCAAATGCGACGATGTCGCGCCGTAGCTCAGTGGTAGAGCGCCTAGCTGTCTCTGGCCACAACTTCGTCAATCCGTTTTGAACTTCCGTTGAAGGCACACTCGACTGCCGGGTTTAAGCGTGAACCTGTAGAGCAGATCTGTGTCCGATTACAAGGTAGTACACAAACTCATTTCTGCTGCGGTCACGCAGCCATTGAATGATCAACTTCTCAGGAAATAGCAGTTAGCCGTGGGCTTCGGACATTGTGATCCGACTGCCCGAGTGGACTACATCTAAAACCTCCTTTCTGGCCTCAACAACGGCCAGTCTGCTCAACTCCTCGTTGGATCGGTGGTTTCTCGCCGGCGCCCGGCACATTTCCGGGCGCCGGATTTTTATTTTCGTCCTCAGAAAGGAGGACTGCAGTATGGCAAATAAAACATTATTTTCGAGTTTAAGTGCCTCATTGCCGCGAGCGACGGCGCACAACGCAGCCGGCGGACCGGCATATGTATTGCAGCCGAAGCACGCGCTCGCGCAGTTCGCATCGACAGGATGCTTCAATGGCACGTTCTACGCTGATGCAGACACCCAACTCAATACGCTGAAGTCGCTGATTGATCAGGTCATCGATAATGTCTTCCTGGCAAAGCTGGCGGTTTACAGCCGTGAACGGGCCTGCCTGAAGGACATGCCAGCCGCGCTGGCCGCGACGCTCGCTGCGCGTGATACGGTGCTGTTTCACGAGGTTTTTGATCGGGTCGTCGACAACGGTCGTGTGCTCCGAACGCTGTTTCAGATGATCCGTTCCGGTCAGTTTGGCAAGAAGAGCCTGTCGAGTTCGCTTCAACGCGCCTTCCAGCGATGGCTGAATTCGGCATCGCCGGAGAAGCTGCTTTCGGCGTCAATCGGTCACGATCCCAGTCTGCGGGATATCCTGCGAATGGCTCGGCCGACTCCGAAGGACAATAGCCGGCGCGCACTGTTTGGCTGGCTGACAGACAAGGAGCAGTCGAAATGGGCACCGGCGACGGAGGTCGATCTGCCGGAGCAAGCCCGATTGCTGATCGCATTCCGTGCGGCGGAAACGGCCGAGCAGCAAATTGCGCTGCTCGGGAAGCTGCATGCGCGATGGGACTTACTGGCCGACACGGCTAAGGGGGTCAAGGTCTGGGCTGCGATCGCGCGGACAATGGGTTCGCAGGCGCTGCGGATGAACCTCAACACTTTGCAACGTCACGGTGTGTTCGAGGATCCAGCGATGGTCCAGGAGGTTGCGAACCGGTTGGGGGATGAAGACGAAATCCGCCGATCGCGTCAGTTCCCGTATCAGTTTTTTGCAGCATACTTGAACGCAACGGATGCAGTTCCGCAGGTGATCAAGACGGCTCTACACAAAGCGGCCGAGAGTGCCTGTGGCAACGTGCCGGAATTGTCGGGACCAGTTGTGATTGGTCTTGACGTGTCCGGTTCGATGCAATCCGCGGTCACGGGCAACCGTGGTCGGGGTGGCACGACGAAGATGCGGTGTGTGGACGTCGCAGCCCTTGTGGCGGCGGCATTCCTGCGTCGTAATCCGGACAGTATCGTCGTGCCGTTTGATACGCAGGCCTTTGACGCGAAAGTCGATCCGTCAGACTCGATTCTGAGCCTGGCGGAACGGCTGGCGAAATTCGGTGGTGGTGGAACGGACTGCTCGTTGCCGATCCGCAAGGCAAACACTGACTATGCACAGCGAAAGTTTGCAGGTGTCATACTGGTCAGCGATAACGAGAGCTGGGTCTACCAGGGCCGACCGTACTTTTACGGTACGAACGGCTCGACTGGCGCGATGACAGAATGGGAGCAGTTTGTGCAGAACCAGGTGCGGTTGCACGGAGGCGATTTCAATGGACCGAAGCTGATCTGCATCGACTTGCAGCCGTCCCAGACGACGCAGGCCCCGGAGCGCAGCGACATCCTAAACGTCGGCGGATTCAGTGACGCAGTCTTCGATGTGATCTCCGCGTTTTTAACGAGTGATTCCGGTCGGTTCATTGCCGAAGTGGAAGCGGTGTCGCTGTGATACAGCTTCGCCGCTCAGAATAACGCACGCCTCTGGAACGGTTTCTCTGTTCGAGGGGCGATTGCGTTTCAATCCGAGATCGGACAGCCCCACTTTGACAAAAGGAGCTGTATCGCCACAAAAGAACGTTATGTCCCTGACGTTGGACATGGCTTTTGTCGAACTGCGAAAAGACGATAGGCCGTCCACCTCACGGCAGTGAGTCCGGCTTCGATTGTGGCTCCGTCTGCGCCACGAGGTCGGTGGCGAACGCTTGAAAGGTCTTGGCGTAACGGCTGGCGGTGGTAGCCCAATACCCACGCACATACGGTTTGCTGAAAAAATGGGCCATGTTCTGCTGCCATTCGTCCCAATCTTCAGAATCTAGCAGCTGGTACCGAATGTGGTGCTTATAAATTTCTTCAAACAACGTGAAGCCCAAGTCGCACAAATGGTGTAACTTGTACCGATGAACGGTCGGACCGATTTCCTGATAGGGATTGTTGAGCAGTTCGTACTCTGCGTCATGTTCCACGATGACCTTGTTGAACGAGTCCAGTCTGGCATAGAGCTGCCCATCCAGCGTGGCCATCGTATTCCGTTGCACAAGCTCAGACTGCGTGTGCAACAGATTGAACTGCCGCACCACGAAAATGATCGCCACAAAGGTTCCCAAGCCGCCGATGCTGGTACAGACTCGATGGACCACATCCAGCCATAGCGCGATCGTAACACCCTTCTCATTGGAGATGATTGGACTCAGCATCAAGCCAAGCGAAAGACCGAAAATGATTCCAGCTATCAGAATCAGTGGGTAAGAACGGTTCATGATGGAACTCGACGTCAAATCGAAATCAAAGAGGGGCGGGGAACTTGAAAAGACAGCTGGTCATGATCGTCGAAGTCTGCGGCGGCGAGTCATGGGGCGTGAGGTTTGCCGTCATCATAGCGAGTGCCCGATAATCGAGAAGCCGGCCTCGCCGAGTCAATGGCGAATTGAATCCTGAATCGCGTCCAAGATCACCGCGACAAGTCTTGGGACGGTTGGGACCGGTGTCACTCTGTTGCCGGAGCCTCTGCCGGCGACTTCGGACCGGAAGATCTCAGTCGTTTTGTGTTTGCGGGATATTGGCAGACATTCCGTGACATCAAAAACATTGCGAAGTAATTACGATCTCAAGTCGCGAATACGAACCAGTCTCGAGCCTGTTGCCGAAGACAGGGCGCGAAGTTGAAGGTCAAATATTTTTGCTCTCTCCTCGATGCGCTGGGAAGGCGGAGGACGGATAAGAAGAGGCCATGATCTACGAATGTGGCCTGACTTCATCGTGCGGTTTTGCGACGGACCAAAGGTCCATCCTACGAATCTTCAGGCATTCTTCTCCTTGCTGGGAATTGTTCCCGTCTGCTTTTGCTCGTACCGGTGAACGTTTTCTTTCCACCACGTGTGCCAGCGATCGAGAGAGTCCTTTAACTCTGCGAGGGGTGCTGACCATTCTTCCGGACCGCGGCCTTGGGTTTGACGGGTCAGCCTTTTGAGGGCGACGGCGGCTTGGATTCTTACTCGTGGTTCTGAATCGGCGAGTAATTCGATCAGCTCGCCGGTCAGCCAGGAGGGGGCGATGTCGGCCAAAATCGACATTGCCTGAAGCCGTTGAGCTGGCTCGGTCCGCGATGATACGGATTGGACGAATCGCAGCAGCGGCAAGGCGGCATATTCGCCCAG
>JAQGHT010000555.1 GCA_028291565.1 Planctomycetaceae bacterium
GTCCCGATATGGAGCCTTGGTCGCCAGTTAAACTCGGGTAGTCCCGGCAGCGGTCAGTCGCTCTTCTTTAGTCTCAGTTTGACCTGAATCCATCACTTGCCGGTCCCGCTCCATCACGAATCGGGCACCGACCGGGTCAAATAACTGACTATCATCGCGGCCGAGCACTTCCTCGACTGGCAGGCCGACAAATCGGGATGCCGCGGGATTGAACAACAAGTAACGTCCCTGGCGATCCTTGACGAAGATGGCGTCAGGCGTGCTGTCGGCGACTGCCTTCAGCAGGTTGGAAGTGCGTCGTACTTCGGCATCGGCTTGCAGTCCATCGGTGACATCATTTGCCAGAATGATGCATGCCGGCCGGCCAGCGAGGTCCAACGAATGCGCGGCGATTTCTACTTGTATAATTGTTCCGTTTTTCTTGCGATGCCTCCAGATTCCTCTTTTTTCATAGGATTCACCGGTCCTGGTGAGTGCGTCAAGCAGTTCGGGGACATCCTCGGACGGGCGAATGTCGGTCACCTTCATTTGCAGGAACTCGTCGTGAGAATAACCGTAATTCGCCACGGCGGCTTGGTTCACTGTCAGGTACTGCAGTGTCTCTCGATCATAGACAAACAGCGGAAGAGGAATGCGGTCGAGCAGCGTCCGGTACCGTTCTTCGCTGTCTCGAAGCGTCATTTCGGCCTGTTTTCGCTCCGAAATGTCGCGCAAAAAGGCAGTGAATTCTGGTTTTCCCCGCGTATGGACGGCAGTTACTGTCAGTTCGACAGGAAATTCCGTTCCGTCTTGCCGCAATGCGGTGACTTCAACTCGTTGTCCGAGTATCGGACCTTCACCCGTTTTCAGGAAATGGTCAAAACCTCGCAGATGTGGTTCGCGGAACACGGAGGGGATCAACAGGTCCACGATTGCCAGCCCCAATACGGATTTACGAGAATAGCCAAAGGTTTTCTCGGCGGCCGGATTGAACTCGGTAATTTTGCCTTGCGAATCAATCGTGATGATGCAGTCGAGCGAGGTTTCCAGGATGAATTGCGTGCGGCTGTCGCTGTCGCGCATCGCTTCCTCGGCCTCTTTTCTTGCCGTGATATCCGTATGCGAAACGACTGCCCCGCCCTGCTCTGTCCCAAGGGGAGTTGTGTGCAGCAGAAACCACTTGGTGGGGGATTTGGCGCGGCATTGATACTCCAAAACGAATTGCGGCAGTTCGCCAGCCAGCACTTTTGCGAAACCGTCCGCCACAAGGGGCGCGGCATCGGCGTAGGGGCCATGGGCCAGATGACTGATCGTCAGATAGTGCGATCCGGGGCCGATTTCGGCCAGCGCTCCATGTCGCGCGGCGAACAACTTCCAGGACGCATTGACCGCGACGATCGTTCCCTGCTGATCTAACACGGCGATGTGCGACGAAAGGGAATTGAGAACGTTTTGACTCAATCGTTCAGCGGCCTGACGTTTCTTGGACTCCCGCAATTCCCGGCTGACGATGGGGCCGAGCCGGGCCATTGCGTGCTTGAGAACATAATCGTTTGCGCCGGCACGCATCATTTCGACCGCGACTTCTTCTCCCACTGATCCGGACACAACAATGAAAGGGATGTCGGCGGCCATCTCCCGGGCCATCTCAAGCGCGGCGGCAGCGCCAAATCCCGGAAGTGAAAAGTCCGACAGAACGACGTCCCATGAGCCCTGTGACAGTGCGGCCCGCAATTCGTCTGCCGTGCGTACCCGTTTCGAATCTGAGTCGAATCCGCCTCTGCGCAACTCGGATAACATCAAGTCGGCATCATTCGCGGAGTCTTCGACGATTAAGACGCGAATTGGCTGCGGCATTTTTCAGGCATCCTGTGCGGAGATGGCGGTTCAAACGAAAGTGGGTGCCATGGTTATGAAACAGAATACCACATTGGGCGCGAGTTTCAGAGGAATTCGGTTACAAGATCGGCTCCGGGACAGCCAGTCAAAGAAAAAACCAGCCGCCGGGAGGCCGGCGGCCGGTTTTCAGACTCGCATTGTTGTCGTATCAGTTGGAGTTTCTCAGTTGGAGTTCATTCCGATCAGGGGTAGAACGGGCTACTGATGATTGGGCTGCCGTAATTGGGGTCTGAATAAATCGGCCCGTTAATCGCAGGGCTCGAAAACCCAGAGTTACCATAGAACGGCTGGCTCACTGGTGTAATGCCCGGGGCAAATCCACCGTTAAAGCTGGATGGATAATAACCTGGTGTTCCCAGGCCCGGGGTTCCCAAGCCCGGCGCTCCCATACCTGGTGCTCCCAGGCCACCTCCCAGAGGGCTGCCATACGGGCTGCCGATCATTGGTGCGCCATACGGAGATCCCAGTCCAGGGGAGAGTGGGGCACCCATTCCGGGGTTGCCATACATTCCGCCGCCAATCCCTCCGAGCCCTCCGCCGATTCCGGGAGCATACCCGCCGCCGTAGCCTCCCATTCCACCATATCCACCGTATCCACCCACTCCCCCGCCATAGCCTCCCATTCCGGGGCCATAGCCGCCCATTCCCGCACCGTAGCCGCCTATCACAGGTCCATAGCTTCCTAATCCAGCGCCATACCCGCCGATTCCGGGCCCATAACCTCCGATTCCACCACCATATCCTCCCATTCCCCCATAGCCGGGATAGCTCCCGAAGCCATAGCCGCCGCCCATTCCGACATAGCCGGAGGTCGGGTAGATCGAAGCCGGGAAGTACGGCCGCGAGGAACAGGATGACCCACATTGCACGACAGGCGTGCAATATGAACTGCTGCAGGCGGGCAGCGTGTAGCACGAGCTGTAACACGAGCTATAGCAGCAGGCTGTCTTCGTCCCCTCCAGGGGCTGGGGACCGTACACCGTCTTCTGGCCTGCGTTCGAGTTGACCGGATTCGAATTGCCAAAATTCGAAGTCACGGTGCGACTGGTGTTTCGCTCCAGTGGAATTGATTCCACTTGCGAGCTGACACGGCTGTTCGTCGGACGATAGTTACCCGCCTGGGCGACGCCCGACGAAACCCCCATGCAACCGATCGCCGCGACCGTTAACAGGGTTTGCATCTTCTTCATGATTGGGACTCCTTCACACAGCTCTTTCATTGAGCATTTCGCGGTTCAGCCCGCTTGAGACCTGTCCATCGCACCTTGCGTCGGACACTGCATCACTATCGCACCAAACGTGCCAATTCGCTGAATCCAGTTGTTTCAAAAAAGCCCTCCATTTAAGAGGACTTTACGTTCGCGGAAGTCGCCAATTGTCAAAATGGAACGAATTCAGAATCCAATTTTTACATTTATGCAATGTAAAAGATACATTGTTAGACTCTTTGGATCAGAACGATTTTTCCGGCGTGGGTTCTCTTTGAAAAAACGTCCTGAAGGCCTTTGTAGAAGCAGGGTGTTTTTCGGCGGGTTTGAAAGAAGTGGTTTAGTGGTGTTGGTTTTGTTGTTGTCGTAATGCTTTGTTTGATAGTTGTTTGTGTCTTTTGTTTCAATCTGGATTTGTGGCTTGTTGCAATTGGCACAGGGTGTGCATTGTCGAGTTGTCAATATGACTCAGTTGGGTGTGATTGAAACGGTAATTATTGCGAATCAGCCCTGCGAGTCACATCAGTCACTCGGAAATACACTCGAAAGGAAGCTTGATCATGTTGGTACTCACACGGAAACGATCGGAAATGATTCAGATCGGTGAGAATATTTTCGTCAAAGTGATTCAAACCGGCCATAGCACCGTCAAGATCGGGATCGAAGCACCTGCGGACGTGCGAGTTTTGCGTGCGGAATTGACAGCGAAGGAGACTCCGGAAAAGGCCATTACGACTTTGGCGGATCTGTTGCAGTCACGGCACAGCCGGATGGATCTGGCCGATGTCGAGCTGGCCATTCACTAGTACACGGATATGCATGCTGAGCGGCAAGACTCAGTGAGAGTTCAAAACGGCAGAAACGACAAACACCTGAAGCCAGGCGGCTTCAGTCCTGACAGCGATTCGAATCACAAATTGACGGCTCAACATGGCCTTGGGCGTTGAGTCTTACACAAGGGACAGTGATCATGATGACACTTAATAAGATGACCTGGAAGTTCGCGAAAAACATGGGTTGGTGGAATCTCGTCCTGTTGGGCGGCCTGTGGGCCTGGTTCAGCACACCTGTGGACGCTCAGCAGCAATCGGTGGAAACGCGGCCCGTACTGGAGAAGCAGGTCCAGAAGGCTGAGACCAAGGTGGCTCGCGGCTTTGAAAATGACGAGGACGGCGATACGTTCCCTCAACCTGGTTTCCTGGGCCGGTCGGCGATTCCATTGAGAAATCGGAATGATCGGTTTGAAGAGCTGCCCGCTCCGCCCGTGCAGAATGGAAATCGAATTGAACGGATTGATTTGCGGCCCAATGGTGGTGGGAATCCAGCCGCGGACTGGGGATATAATCCCACTCCCAGGCTACGTTCCAATGAAGATTCGCCGTACGTAAGCCCGCGGATTCAACGCAGCAACCGGCCCACGTTCCTGGACCCCAGTTTTCAAGGTCCCCAGAATCCTGGACCAGGAAATTCCTATCCGGGAAATCAAAGCTCGGGATTTTCAGGGACGGGGCCGCAGAATCTGAATTCTCCGGGCTACAACTACCCTGGCCAGAATAATCCCAATGACAACAATGCGAATTACGGTAACCCGAACTTCAACAGCCCGGGGTACAACAATCAGGATTCCGGGAATCGCAATCCAGTCTTTCAACTCCCCAGTTTGCAGCGGCCCGTCGCTCCTCGGGTGACTCCACAGGAAGCGCCGGTGAATCCGATTCAGGATGTCCAGACGAAGATCACTCGCCGCTACCAATCCCAGGGTTTCTTGTCCTTGCTGAATCTGCAACCACAGGAAGTCGTCACATTATATGGTGAAGTGATGCGGATGATTGATTCGCGGCATCTGGAACCAGCCCCGGTCCAAGCTCGAGTTCAACGGGGAATGACAAATTTGATGTACGCTCTCGACAATCCGACCTTCGTGCAGACCAACCAGGTGTCGGTGCAGCCAGCTACAGTCCAGGCCTTTCGGTCGACCTTGCAGCAGGCCATGCAAAGTCCAGTACAATCGGAAGCGGAAGCGACGCAGCTTCTGTCCTGGACGATGCAGGTTTCGCAGCAACAACTCGGTCTCAGTCCCGCCGCGGTCGCAATGGAATTTGTCTACGGAGCGGTCGAGTCGCTCGACAAATATTCGGCCTTCGTCCCTCCAGAACGAAATCCTGGTGCCAGTTTGCAGTTGGAAAGTAACATGGTGGGGATTGGCGTGCAGATTGAAATGCGGGACCAGGGTGCGGAAGTCATGAAGGTCATCTCGGGTAGTCCAGCCCAGGCGTCAGGAATGCAGAAAGGGGATCTGATCCTCGCCGTTGGCGGCCGTCAGCTCAGCGGTAACAGCATCGATCAGACGGTGAATCTGATTACGGGACCAGCGGGTTCGCCGGTTGTGCTCGGTGTGCAACGTCGGAATCAAGGGCCCTTCACAATGACAGTGACGCGGCAGGCGATCACGTTGCATTCGGTTAACGACATTCAGATTCTCAACGGGAGCAAGGTGGGATACTTCAAACTCGACAAATTCACCGCTTCGGCCAATGATGAGATTGAGAATGCCTTGCAGCAGCTCTACCGCCAGGGAATGCAATCGCTGGTGATTGATCTGCGTGGTAATCCTGGTGGCTTGCTGACGGCGGCAATTCAAATCAGCGATAAATTCCTACCAGAAGGAACGATTGTCGCGACTCGGGGTCGGACTGCTTCGGACAATACAGAAGAACATGCGACTCGGGATCATACCTGGAAAGTGCCGCTGGTTGTGCTGGTTGATCACAACAGTGCCAGTGCCAGTGAGATTTTCGCCGCCGCGATCCAGGAAAACCACCGAGGTGTTGTAGTGGGGCGGACGAGTTACGGGAAAGGGACAGTTCAAACACAGTTTCCATTGCAGACCGCGGGTTGCAGTCTGCGGATTACAACGGCCAAGTTCTACTCGCCAACGGGCCGCGTGATGGCAGGCAGTGGTGTAACGCCCGACGTTCCTGTGGCAGAAGATGTGAATGGCAACGATCCAGCGGCTTACGGTGTTCTGGATCACGACGTGCAGGCCGCGTTGAGTGTGGCTCAGCAAGGGGGCTTCTCGAATCCCAATCAGAATGCGATTCCTGGCAATAGGAATCCCGGAGAGAATCAGAACTTGAGCAGCCTGCGAGGATTTTCACAACCTCGAATGAACCAACCCTTCTCGCAACCGCCCCAGCCAGCCGGGTATTAGGGTGTGACTGAATCTCCTGGAATTCGTCAGTTTTAACAGACATGCCAATGACAAATGACAAATAAAGAGTAGACCTGTCCGAGCAATGGTGACCAAGACGGCCATCGTGCTTTGACGATCCGAATTCTTCAGAAGGAGTGATTGTGACCCAGCGACAATTTGAAAGCCTTACGGGAAACTGAAACCCGACTCTTCCGACAAGAGCCGGGTTTCGGTGTTCTTTGGGGGGAAAATTGCGTGTTCAGAGTGAAGACGTTGAAGTTCCGGACTCAAGCGGCGTGTGTGATCTCAGCACTGGGCGAGCTCAGAAACGGTGGGCTATTACCAGTTGTCACTGACGGGACAACAGGCGGGGAATGTGAAGAGCACACATTCAAAACTGGAAGTCGGGGCTCCCCAATCGAAATCTACGCCGCAGCCCGGGCACTCACGGCAGGTTCGGGTTTCCATAACGCCAGATTTCGTCCATAGACGAACATGCCACTCAATTGCCCGATGACAAAAATCGGATCTTGCCGCCAGCAGGCATAGGCCAGCATCAACCCGCCGCCGATCAAGCTGAGACTCCAGAAGGCGTGCGGTACGACGCAACGCCCCGCTCGTTCCGAAGCCCACCATTGAACCAGCATTCTGCCGGCGAACAAGATCTGTGCGACGGCACCGATCGTAATCCAGACGGCTTGTTGGGACATGCGTAAACTCCTGTCTGTTGTGTCTCGACATTCGATTCGACGCGCCTTGTAGTCCGAAATTCAATTCAATGGAATGTCAAAGCAAATACCTGACTATTCGGCGTTCCCGCCACCCGGGGTTGTCCCGGCGAGCGGGGTGCCGGCGATCAGCGAAAAGTGTCGAACATACCTGTTGTTGTGCGAAAGTCAAAAATCACGTACAAAAACAGAGAGCGAATTCGCCCGGCATCCTCTTGAGGCCCTTTCATGAGTTTTTTCAAGAACCTCTTCTGCGGCTCGATTTTTAAGGGCATCTTCGGTTCCAGCCAGCCCTTAACCCAGGATGAATTCGCGGCCCTACTGTGCCGAGACGCGAAAAAAGCTGGCGAAACCTGCCGCTTTGAGTACGACAGGGACACTTTTCAAGTCCGGTTTCTCAAGGCTGATGGTACCGTCGATGTGACTTCCAGTCTGCAAAACGTCTACGCTGAGTACCTCGAAACACCGGTTGCCACCCGGCCGGCGGTGGTCAAACGATTTTTGCGCGGGATCTTGTCCCGCAAGCGGGAAATGCCGGACGAATTCGAGGACGCACGTCCAGACATCTTGCCCGTCATTCGCAGCCGGTTTTTCTCGGAACGCCTGAAGCTGGAGCGCCGCAATGGCGGTGAGTTCGGGAAGGCCTCGGATTTATTGGGGATTCCGCTGGGGGATCAATTCGAATCGATATTCGTTTATGATCTGCCCGATTCCATGCGGTATCTGGGCACTGGTGCTTTGGAAGATTGGGACGTCTCAATCTATGAAGTCGCAGAGGCGGCCAAACACAATCTCGGAGAATTGTCGACTTCATTTGCTGGTATTGAAGGCCAGTTCTATCTGTGTGCCGAGGCCGACAACTATGCCTCATCACGAATCCTGCTCGTCGACAACATTCGGCAGCTGCAAGTTCAAGGTGATTGGGTCGCAATGGTGCCTAACCGGGACACCCTGTTGATCACAGGCAGCGAGGACGTCGATGGCCTGGGAATGATGGCGCACCTGGCCGAGGAAGCGTACAAGAAACCGCGACGTCAGGGACTGGGATTGCTGCGTCTGGTCGATAACGAATGGGAAACCTGGTTTCCACCAGAGCACTCGCCTAATTATGCTCAATTCCGGAAGTTGGAATTGCTGGCGTTAGCGGACGAGTATTCCGATCAGCAGGAGATCCTGGACAAAGTCCTGCAAAAAGAACTGGCGGAGCAGTTTGTTTCCAGTTATTCCATCGTGCAAAAGCCGGACGGCGAACTGTTCAGTTATTGTGTCTGGTCGGAAGGTTGCACGGCACTCTTGCCCAAGAGCCAAAAGGTCGTCTTTACACGGAGTAGCAAAACCGGAAAAACCCCAGACCTCGTAGCGACCGCAGACTGGAATAAAGTCCAGCAGGTGCTGGGGCATCGACTCAAGGAAACCGACTACTATCCGCCCCGCTGGCTTGTGGATGAGTTTCCTACCGAAACAGAATTCCACCTGTTAGGAAACGATCCTTTCTGAAACTTACCTCACCATGCGGTCACTTTGGGCTGCGTTTGGGGCGCACGATTTCAACAGATGAGTTTTTCTGGGGTTGCGTTTCTGTGGGAATCGTTCCGGGAATTGTTTTGGAATCAGGCGCGATGTTGGATTGAGCGTTGATTTCGATGATCTTGCTGCCCCCGCCGGTTCGGGTTTGTTTGGTGGTAGCTGTTTTCTTCAATGCAGCCAAGGCATCGACGGCGCGCTGCCGGGCCCACAGGTTGTCGAGTTTTTCCAGGGAATTGACATACGCGATGTCTGCCGCGATGCGTCCCTGTTGGTCTTCCGTCCCTGCGACGAGTTTTTGCAGCCGGTCGAGATCCGCCGCCTGCGATTCTTGGGTCGAACTGTTTGCGATGAGTCCCGCGCGTTCTGAGCGGTCGGTCAATTCGGCTGCCCCCCACCAGGCTTGCGTGATGTCTCGCAAGGTGGCAGTCCCGGTTTGATAAAACTTCATTTCAGATTCAAACCAATCCTTCGCGGAATCGGCGGCTTGATCAAAGGCTGTGGCGGCTTCAGCGAAATTCTGTTTTTGAACAGCGGCTTGACCCGTGGCTTTGGACAATTCGAATTGAGCTTGGAACAGACGGTCTTCGCGTCCAATTCCGGCACCCAATTCCCCAAATTTCTCGGTTTGAGTTACAACGTCATCCAGCGTCGAAAGATATTCTTCGTATTTCGTCGGTTCCCCGTCCTTTTCACGACGTTCGGCAGGCACTCCGGTTGCAGTCGTCAGGTAGGATGCAGCTGTCGAAAGTAACGAGAGAGATGCCTGTCCCGTTTGGAAATCAGCCAGTCGCTTGGCGAACTGGTCTTCTGCAAGTTTGGAGCTCTGTTCAACAGCCTCTTCGTATCCCACTTTATCTCCGCGAGTCACGGCGAGTCTCATTTCCGCATTGGAAGCCAGGAGGGCGATATAGTCCGTATCAGCGGCCCAACCCTTTGCGGCGGGTTGATTGAATTCCTGTAATTGCTTGGCTGCCGTTTTCATCAGATCGAGATGATCGGAAAGCGCTCTCACTCGCGACGTTCGGTCATTTTGCAGATCTGCGATTGCCAGACGAATCTCCAGATTTGCCGACGCTTGTTCCGCAAAATCAGACAACGGCATTAATCCGCGGTCGAACATTTCCTTGCACAATTCGTCAGATGTTGCGGCAGTGTCTAAGGCGGACCGGAAATCCTTAATCCGCTCGGCATTGGATTGTTGCAACATTGCCGTCTGTCGAGCGGAAAACTGAAGTGTCGGTCGGGCCGAATTGGAGACTTGAGGGGTTACCGGAGGTAATAAATTGGTCGCGCCGTTGACAATTTGAGGCGTCTTACCCGAGTTTGTGGTTGGCTTGCTGTTGACGGACGACGCGTTTTGTGGTGTCACGATTTGCGGCTGTTTTTCAGGCCGGGGTGCCGGTTCTTGGGCACCAGCTTGAGTCACCAGGGTCTCAAACGAACTCGTCGAAGCGGCCATTGAGGCGCAGCCCCACAGCAGCAGGCTGCTGAATCCCGTTCTGCCGGCAATTCTCCAAAATACTCGTTGCATTTGATCTCTCCCCCGATGAGCAGACCCATCCAGTGCTCAACAACGTCGAATTTCCAACGTCAAATTTCACAAAGCCCGGCAAGAATTCAACGGCCAGAAGGTCTGTGCCTCAATTATAGTCCCTTTTCAGGGGTGTGTCTGCCTGAAAATCTCGTGCCCAGGATCGGCCGCTCCAGCACAGCGGAACGTCGCTGATACGGTCGGCATCAATGCTATCTATCGCAGAGCCAGCCGCGACATTCATTGCTGAGCCGTTCCAAGGAGATTGAACCGCCAAGGTTTGCAAAACCATCCCGTTGACCCTCTAATACGGTCGAAGAAGCGGCCGAAGAGTCCGGCTTGCCTCGACTTGATACTCCATTGGGTTCTTAAAGAGAACTCCATGAAGTAGGACGAACATTCTTGTTCGGCGCGTTTCCTGCGACAAACACAAATGTCCGTCTTACGGCGATTGCCACGTTTCGTTTTGGACGGCGCGGCAGTCGACAGCTCTTTGCTTCTGTTGATTTACACTTCTTTGAAAGGTTGGCGACACGATGAGTCGAAATGCGGTTTGGCTGACGTGCAGTTTGCTGTTGGTTTTCGCTGCTCCCGGCTTCGCGGCTGAGAATGAACTTTCGGAATCGGAAAAAAAGGGAGGCTGGAAGTTGCTGTTTGATGGCAAGAGTGCCGAGAACTTCCGCAACTATAAGCAAGACAAGCTCAACCCAGGTTGGACCGTTCAGGATGGTGCCCTGACCCGCGCTGCCAATGGGGCCGGAGATATTGTTACGAAAGAACAGTACGACAGCTTCGAGCTTTCAATTGAATACAAGATCTCGAAGGCCGGCAACAGTGGCATCATGTTCCATGTTCAGGAGACTGAGGGCGCTCCCTGGCAGACGGGTCCTGAAATTCAGGTGCAGGACAACGTCGAAGGCCATGATCCGCAGAAGTCGGGCTGGCTCTATCAGCTCTATCCGCCAATGCCCGAATTCGGCACGGGAAAAATTCCCGATTCCACTCGGCCAGTTGGCGAATGGAACGCCATGCAGATCCGTA
>JAQGHT010000559.1 GCA_028291565.1 Planctomycetaceae bacterium
TGCGTAACACCAGCCCCATTCAATTGGATGCCGGCGGAATAGTAAGACGTCGGTCCAGAAAGGCAGATCTCAATCGGTTTGCTGGATTTCACAGCTTGGTCAGTAACCGCTTGATCGGTCGCCGAATTGAGTTTGTCAATCGGGATTGCCGACCGCGGTCGATTGGCAAACTGAAAACGGACCACATTTTCTCCAGGGTTCAATTCCTCATTCTGAAGAAAAAAGTGAAACTGAATCCATCCGGCCGACTGTGGTCGCGACAAGGCATATTGAATCAGTGACTGTTCAACAGAGCACTTCAAACTCTGTTTGCCAGATCGAGCGTGCTCCACCCCGAGCTTTGTTTTCTGGCCAATTGTGCCTGCCGACCAGACTGAGGAATCAGATTCAAAATTGAATTCCGCCAAACACCGTGTTCCAGGTGAATGGAGAATGTCAGCGATGTTGTTCCACGACAGCGTGAGCCGTGTTTTGTCGTCGCTTGCAAGAAAAAGATCCTGTTGGCGAAGACGTACGGCAGGGTCCTGCAGGGGCGACAAACGAGCATGTAGCAGGTCGTTATTGGCTAAATGAAATTGCCGCAAGCCAACTCCAGGCAGAATTCGCGGCCGATGTGGCAATTCCATTCGATCAAGTTGCTGGAGCGGGAACCGGCGACCGTCGCTTTTTCCACCGACCTGTTTGAAGTACAGGTCCCGCGCGGCGGAATATGAAAGCTGCCCGGAAACACGGACTCCATCAGGCGTTGTCGCCTGCCAGACGCGGTCCGCACCGAATCCCGAAACCGTAGCGCAGCTGACCCCAATCCACGCAGCCCACAGCAGGCTGACCAACACTTTCCAACAGAAACAACTCGTCCAACCAAAGGTCGCTCCGAGCCCTGGCAACTGAGGCCGGTCGACCTTTCGAAATCTGTTGCTCCTGGTCTTGGATTGCGACAAAGTCACTCCGAAAACTCTGAATTATGAAAAAGATCTGAGTTATGAATAAGAGTGGATTAGCCAGGCGAGTCCGCATGCGGTCCCCAACGAACCTGATGCGAACGGAGGTCGGCGTCCTCTGGATGCGCCATGTAAATGCCTCCGGCGGACACCGAGCTAGAGCGATTTCAGGCTCGATCGGGTAATCTTTGACTGCCTTGCCCTCCGCTGCGCGGACTCCAACGACACAATTTCGTGCTCATGTTTTCAACCCGCCGACTGTCCGTGTCCCCTCGACATGAAAGCTTATTCTCTCGACACTTCCGCATTCTGCTTCAACAAAATATCGCTTAAATAGCGTTCCAGAGCCGGTTTCTGAATGCCCAGCAAGCGCTTGAAATCCGCGTAACTTTGCAATAGCTCCTGACACGAAATGGTACCAATATCGGCGGTCCGCCGCACGGCCCGAATCAATAGATTCTTAGGAGTGTGCTCCAGATCAATGAACTCCACGATCTGGGTCTGATAACCGCAGATCTCAAGAATTTTAACCCGCAACGCATCAGTCGCCAGTGCGGCGAAGCGTTCCTTGAGGATTCCATGTTCGGTTAACGTGTCGAGCACCGCATCAGGTTTCAAATTCGCGGCCACTTCATGCTGGCAGCATGGAACAGCCAAAATCACAGGAGTGCACCAATGCACGGCCTGTGCTAATGCGGCATCTGTCGCGGTGTCACAGGCATGGAGTGACACCATCAGATCGACCTGTGACGCGTCCTTGAATTCCGCGATGTCACCGTGATGGAAGCTCAGTCCCTCGCACTGCAAGTCGCTCGCGATTCGCGAGCAATTCTGGATGACGTCCGCTTTCAAGTCGACTCCGCGAATTCTCGCGCGACGTCCGTGAATCCTGGTCAGCAGATGATGCAAGGCAAACGTCAAATAACTTTTCCCTGATCCAAAGTCGACGACCTGAATCTCGCGGTCACGCGGCAAGTGGGGCAAAACGTCGTTCACTAATTCCAAAAACCGGTTGATCTGCCGGAACTTGTTTTGTTTTGCGGCCAGCACCTGCCCTTCGCGATTCATGACGCCAATTTCTGTCAGAAACGCGCAGGGCTCATTTTCCGGAATCAGGTATTTTTTGGAACGATTATGAGCCACCTGCAACTCGGTGGCTGTTCCAACTTTTGTGGGACGGGATTGTCGCCAGTGATACGAACCGTCCCGCTGACGACGCACCGCGATATCCGACTGTTTCGTAAACAGATGCAGATGTTCAAAATCCTGCTGCAGGAGACTCAAGCAGCGTATGGGAGCGTCCTGCGGCAGCACATTTTCGTGCGTCTGCCGCTTTTCAAACTGCAGCGTCAACTGGATTCGACGACCATCCTTCAAGACCACCGGTCGACCGGTGACTTTACGGAGGGATTCGGCTGTGGAAGTCGATGCATTACGACGCGGTTGACTGATCACGACTTCGATGAACTCGGGCCAGATCGCCTGCAGTTTCGTGGTGAGTTCGCCTGCGGTCAGTGATTGAGCAAGACCCGTCATTTCTTCTGTTCGCGTTCGTTCAGTTGCTCAAGAAGAGAACGAGATTCCGATTCGGTCGGGTCGAATTTCAGGAGTTGCTCCAGAACTTCGCGGGCTTTGTCCGGTTCCTTCCGCGAAACCAGGCAGCGTGCCAAACCGCGACCGGCGGCGAAGAAATGACGATTGTAGCCTTCCTTCACGGGCAACAGGCCCCGGAAGTGCGGTGGCAGTGCTTCCAATCCGGTCTCGTAGGCGAAACCAAAATGGCCTTTCGCCAGGCCAATATCTTCTTCTTCCAACGCAAGTTCAGCAAGTTGCAGATAGGCTTCCAGAAAACCTCGGCAATCCGCGACGAGATACAACAATTCGTCACGCGCGATTTCGCCTTCGCTGGCAAGACGCATTTCCTGAGCTTCCTGCAGATCCAGGTCCCGGTCGAGCGCGCATTCAGGAGCCTGAAATTCGAAGCGATTGTTACCCAGGGCCTTCAATTCCAAAGCTCCGGGCGGCTTCCTGGCTGGCTTCAGCTTCGCAGACGAGCCCTTCCCTTTGGCATTGGCCGGCTTGCGATTGGCAACATTTTTGGCCGGTTGTCTGGCGCCGGGTCCACCGACTTTCGTTCGCGAGGTTGGGCTACGATTTGATTGGCGCGCGCCAGTCTTCGGCGGTTCAGAGGCTGAGTCCGAGGTGGGACTGAATTGTGAAGCACCTGCGTCGTTCAAGCGGACACCCTTGGTTTGATCTGGCGGACGATATCGGGACGGATTCGATTCCAACGATATATTTACTCGCGGAAGTGCCTGTCGCATCTGCGCTGCGTAATCACAGCCAGAATCTTGACACTTTACCTCCGCGCGAGTGATATCATCGCGTTTGCGACCGCCGATTACAACAACAGGGGCCTGAACTCCAATGGCCAATTTCCGCCGGAAGTCGCAGACTCGCCACTCGTGCGCCATTCCAACACGCTAAAACGCAATCAATATCGCGGTCGGCAGGGCCGGCCCTCATTCATGATTTCTATTGCGTTCTGACTGGAATCCACAGCCGGATCAGATCAAATCCTGAATGATCTTTCCGCCATCAACAATGGGCACCGGGCGTCCCAGGGGCGTGTAGTACTCTTTCGACGTGTCGATGCCCATCAGATGGAAGATCGTCTTTAACAGGTCAGACACGCCAATGGGTTCGGTTGTCGGATACGCGGCCTGTTTATCGGTCGCTCCGAGAATCATGCCGGGCTTGGTTCCGCCACCCGCGAACACAACACTTTGCGCCATTGACCAGTGATCGCGACCAGCCTGCGCGTTGACTCGTGGAGTCCTGCCCATTTCGCCCATCATCACCACAAGTGTCGAATCCAGCATGCCGCGACGCTCAAGATCCAAGACCAGTGCCGAAAAAGCTCGATCCGCATACGGAATCAAGTCGGTCTTGAGGCTGGGGAAGCAGTTGAAATGAACATCCCAGCCAGGTGCATCGACACCGACAAATCGGCAGCCCGATTCAACGAGACGCCGGGCCAGCAGGGCACACTGTCCAATCTGCGTGTCCCCATATTCGCGACGGACGGATTCCGGTTCGGCGTGGATGTCGAATGCTTTCTTGGCATCGACTGACGCAATCAAATCCAGGGCCTTTTCATAGTACGTGGACATAACCTTTGGACGACCCGTCGCAGACGACAACTTCTGTTCCAGACCGGCCAGGAGCCGTTGCCGCGCTTGAACTCGCGAAGGATTGATACCTTCGATTGCACTCAAGTCCTTGACCTCGAAGTCGGGCTGCTGTGGATCGGATTCAATCACAAACGGCGCATGCTCCGCACCATAAAATCCAGGTCCGCCGGCCGACATTGGATGCGGCATGTTGATATAGGGCGGTACTGA
>JAQGHT010000584.1 GCA_028291565.1 Planctomycetaceae bacterium
ATGTGCGAGACCGGGAAAAGGTTCAATCCAATGAGACTCTTCGCTGGAACCCAATGGGACCGTGAACCCCAATGCGATCGTTGCGGACAGCCGGAACCACAATGTAAATGCCATCCCCTTCCAGCGGCAGCAACGACCACTCCGCCGAACCAGCAGACCGCTCGGTTATCAATGGAAAAACGGAAGAAAGGCAAGCTGGTGACCGTCATCAAGGGGTTGCCAGCGACAGGCAATGACCTACCCGCCCTCCTGTCAAAACTGAAGACATCGCTCGGTGCTGGTGGCACCATCGAAGGGGATGAAGTTGAGATCCAGGGCGAACATCTGGATCGAGTCCGGCTGTTGCTCAGTCAGATGGGGTACAAGGTGAAAGGGTGATGCTGTTCGAAGCGAGCGCGCATTACGTGACTTGAAGTGTGCGTGCGTTTTTTAAGAACTTGTTCCGACGCCACCGCCGACCCCGCGTCGGTGGAGCGCTGACTGGCAAGCTAAGCAAAACGTCGAGCCCGTCTTCTCAACGTGTGGTCTTGTTTGCCCCCTGCCGCCGCTGAGCGATTTCCGTGTGTTCAACACCATTCGTAGCGGCGGCAGGGGGCAAACAAGACATGGGGTTGAGGTGAGTTTTAAAGAAGATTGTGTTAGCTTGCCAGTCACGCGATCCACCGACGCGGGGTCGGTGGTGGCGGAAACAGATTCGCTGGTGACAAACACACACAACTTTTTCTCGCCGCCCGGTTAGTTCAATTCAACCGCTTCTTCCCAAAGCGCATAGAGTCGCACCAGTTCTGCCTGAGCGGCCTCCAGATCATCGAAGACCTGCTTAGCACGACGGCCGTCTCGTAGCACATTCGGGTCGACCATATCGGCCTGCAGTCGCGCAATGAGCTCTTCCTGCTTCGCGATATCGGCTTCCACGTCCGCCACCTGACGATAGGGAAACTGCCGCTTCTTCTTCGCCACCTTATCAGACGTTGATTTGGTTTCAACATCCCGTTTGGCGGCAGATGCCTTCGCGGCAGCTTGCTGCTTCGCCGCGACTTCGTCTTCACGGATCTTGCGGATCGCGTGATAGTCCGAGTAGTTCCCTTCGAAATAGCGAACTTCACCATTTTCAATCGAGATCACATGCGTGGCCACCCGGTCCAGGAAATATCGGTCATGGCTGACGAAGATCAACGTGCCGTCAAAGCTCTTCAGTGCGTTCTCCAACGCTTCACAAGCCCAGAGGTCCAGATGGTTTGTGGGCTCGTCCAGCACCAGCACATTGACATCCAGCATCGATAAACGAGCAAGCGCCACTTTGCTCCGCTCTCCGCCGCTACACAAGCTGACCTTCTGAAAAACGATTTCGCCCTTCAGCCCAAATCGTCCCAGGACGTCGCGCAACATACCGGGCGTGACTTCTGGTTTATGCTTCGGACGGATGGCTTCAATCAGATCAACGTCCGGGTTGACGCTCTCCATCTTCTGATCGAAGTAACCCACCTGCACGCCATTCCCTAACCGGACTTTGCCGGCCCTGGGTGCGATCTCGCCCAGGACTGTCCGCAAGAGTGTCGTTTTGCCGCTGCCATTCGGACCGAAGATGCCAATTCTTTCGCCCCGTTTAATACGTAGAGTCACGTTCTCGAATAGCGGTTTGTCGAAACCTTGAGTGATGTTCAAGGCCTCAATGACATTGTCGGCCGTACGAGTCGCCTTGGGAAAGCCCATCGAGAACGTCTGAAAATCGACCGGCCGCTCGATGCGTTCGATGCGAGCCAGCTTCTTCTCCCGATCTTTCGATTGAGACGCCAACTGGCCATAAGCGTTCTTACGAATGAAATCGGTCAGATCTGCAATTTCTTCCTGCTGCTTCTCCCAGGCACGCTGTTGAACCAGCATGCGTTCCGCGCGTTGGCCCCAATAGGCGGAGAAATTGCCGGGGTAGTCTGTGACCTGATGGCGATGCATCTCGAGAATGCGATTCGTGACCTTATCCAGGAAGTAACGATCGTGACTGACCACAATCAATGCCTGGTCCGCGTTCGCCAGATAGTTTTCCAGCCATTCGGTGGCTTCGATATCAAGATGATTGGTCGGTTCATCCAACAGCATGACATTGGGGGCCGCTAACAACAACCGTGCCAGGAGAACTCGGTTCTGTTGCCCGCCGCTGAACTGGGTTACGGGGCGATCATATTGATCAGGGCTGAAACCCAATCCCTGTAGAACTTCGTCAACGCGATGGTCGAGGTTATATGCATCCAGCCGATGCAATTCGGCCTGGACGAGATCGTAGCGCTTGTGAAGTTTATCAAGACCGTTCGAATCCTGTTCGACAGCCATCTGGTGCGCAATCTCTTCCGCTTCGCGCTGCAATGCATAGAGAGGTTGCAGGCCAGCCTTGGCCTCGTCGAGTAAACTGTTGCGGGCATCGAATTCGGCATGCTGCTCGAGCATGGTGATGCGAGCGGCCGAATGCCGTTCGATGGTCCCGACGTCGGATTCATCGAGCCCTGCCAGAATCTTCATCAGCGTCGATTTGCCCGCGCCGTTGGGACCAACCAGGCCGATCTTTTCTCCCGGCCGCACGTCAAATGTGACGTTGGAAAAGACTGGATCAGAGTCGAACTGACGGGCAAGGTCTCGGACAGTCAGCAGAATCATCGTGCGATATCAGATTGGAAAAGAGGGAACACAATTGACACCGTTTAATGTCGAACACATCGACGCTAACCGCTCTGTTGTCATTTCTGCTGCTTGTTAATCTGGATGTGCCGGCTGCGGTTCAATCTCCAGTGAGCGTCATCGTAGTTCATTGAGCCAAGGTGCGGCAAGGCGGTCACTTGCAGGGGCCGCAACGGCGCATTAGTCTTAAGCTGGTTTATTGACAAGACCGTACCTTTTGAGATCATCATGTCCGAAAAGACTCTGATTCGCGTGGGCCATAGCCCTGACCCCGACGATGCCTTCATGTTTCATGCCCTGGCGAATGACAAAATCGACACGGGCAGTTACCGCTTCACGCACGAACTGCAGGACATCGAAACCCTCAATCATCGGGCTCAGCGCGGTGAACTGGAATTGACCGCGGTCAGCGTGCACGGCTACGCCTACATTACAGATAAGTATGCGTTGTGCGCCTGCGGTGCCAGCATTGGTGACCAATACGGTCCCATGGTCGTCGCACGTCATCCGGGGCCCGTTTCAACCCTGCATGGCAAGAAGATCGCCGTTCCAGGCACACTGACAACCGCATTCCTATCCTTGAAGCTGCTCCTCGGAGATGATTTCACCTACGAAGTTCATCCTTTCGACGAGATCTTAAATGTGGTCGAACGCGGTGAGGCCGACGCGGGCCTGATCATCCATGAGGGACAGTTGACTTATGCGCGGCAGGGCCTGTATCAGATTGTTGATCTGGGCCGTTGGTGGTTCGAAGAGACTGGCTTGCCGCTGCCGCTCGGTGGCAACGCAATTCGCAAGGATTTGGGACAACAGGCGATGGAAGAGGTCACGTCTCTTTTAAAGCAGAGTATTGAATACGGATTACAACACCGGCAAGAAGCTTTGGATCACGCTCTGCAATATGGTCGCGACCTGGACCGCAGCCAGGCCGACAAGTTTGTGGGAATGTACGTCAACGACTGGACGCTCGATTTCGGTCCCCGAGGCCGCCTGGCTGTCGAGACCCTGTTGCAGCGGGCCTACGATCACAAGATTATTCCGCACCCCGTTAAGATTGATTGGATTGGTTGATTCGTAAATCTTATAGCCAAGGCTGCCAAACCTTGGTCATCGGCCCCAGTATGGAGCGAACTGCCTCCAATCTCTCACGAGATCGGCTACAGAAATCATGTAGCCATTGCCATCAGACCTGAAACCGAGCGAGCCGTAGCCAATCTTTGGCGAGATTGGCTACGGACATCGCTCACGGCATTTGACCACAGGCACTCATTACCGCCGGAGAAAATTCGGTATGGCTGAAACAGCAGATGCAATCATTGAAGAGCTAAAGACGCTCGGTCATGCGTCGATCAAGAAAGTTTTGCTGAATCACGGCGCTCAGGAACCACTCTTTGGAGTCAAAGTCGAAGACCTGAAGAAAATCCAGAAGCGAATCAAGCAAGATTATCAGCTGGCTTTGGATCTGTTTGCGACGGGCATCTATGACGCCATGTATCTGGCCGGATTGATCGCCGATGATCAACGGATGACTAAGCGTGACCTGCAACGCTGGCTCAAACAGGCTCCCCGGACGTTAAGTTGTGGATCCACCGTTCCCTGGGTCACCGCCGGAAGCAAGTTCGGTCGCGAACTGGCCCTGGAATGGATCGATTCCAAACAGGAGAGCAGCGCTGCGGCCGGATGGGCGACACTCAGTAGTTTGGTTTCCATTCAAGACGATTCGGAACTCGATCTGGACGAGTTGCGGCAACTGCTGCAGCGCGTTCAGCAGACGATCCACAGCGAACCCAACGAGGTTCGCAGTTCCATGAACGGCTTCGTGATCAGCTTGGGAACCTACGTCAAGGACTTAACCGAATTGGCGATCCAGGCAGGCACAGTCATCGGAAAAGTTTCGGTCGACAAGGGCAAGACCGAATGCAAGGTCCCTGATGCCGTCGCCTACATTCAGAAAGCTCAACAACGCGGGACGATCGGCAAAAAACGGAAATCGGCGAAATGTTAATCCCGAATAAAATCGAAAAATTCCTGTTGACCCAATTTGAGCGTCTGGATATTCTCCCCCCGCAATCACTGACCTGCGGTTGAAACCACTCGCCTCAACCTCAACCCACTTCCGTTAGTAGAATCGCTTCTCGCTCACACCACATTCGTGACTGATGTCACGTCACGAGGTTCACGCAAGTCGACGATTTTCGCACCAGAGTTTCCGCACACTATTTGAGACTGTTCCGAACAGGTCACTGTGAACCTGTGAAAGATACTGCGCGCACTGAGTCTGAAGGCCAATGGATTGGCTGTAGACTCAGCAGGAACTGTGTCGTCCGCACGGATGCAGACGGCGACCAGTTCCGACTTGTCCCTGGCAAGACCGCCATCAATGTCGCGGGGATAAGCGTTGAAAAAGACTCCTTCGTGGCCGCGAACAGCATAAACAATCAAGCCAATACCACCTGTCACACTTGAGGTATCCAGAACTTATTTTTCGTCCAATCGCCCCCGGAAGTAGCGTGCTCCTAGCCCCCCCCCTTTGGTTCCGCTGCTTCCGGGTGTTTTTTTCTTTGTCGGACTACTTTTGGTCGAATTGCTTGATCGCGTCTTCGGCCTGCTTTCGCGCTTCAACGTTGGAATCGTCGGCAGCCATCTTTTTCAGGGCTTCGAGAATACCCGGCAGTTTCAACGCCGGGCCGATCTTGGCGAGATTCTGAATTGCACTAATTCGCACTTTGGCTTCGGCGTGCGTGAGTGTGGCGAGGATATCGGCACTGATTCCCGCTCCCAATTTCGGTTTTTCGCTGACTGCCGCCAAAGTTGCCTGGATCACCACGGGATCTGGTGACTTCAACGCGTCTTTCAGGATTGGGGTGACCGCGGACTCAAATTCAGGTGTTTCGTCCCTGGTCAGTTTTGTCAGAGCGACCGCCGCCCAGTGCCGCGTCGAGACTGCGTCTGACGCCAGCGCTTCTTTTAACAGTGGTTCCGCAACAGTCACGGCATCTGCCTGCGCGGCCAGAACGCCGAGCAGGCTCAGCCTGGTCTCCGAATCCAAGCGGCTATCCACAGCAAGCTGAGCTAAAGTAGGCACAGAACTGGCTCCGATCTTGGACAACAGTGCCAAGACTGAACCTTTCAGTTTTGGATGCGAGATCCATTTGCCAGTTCGTTCGGCCAATTCATTCAAATCGGCGTCCTGTGGCACTTCGCCTAACTTGATCGCAGCCAGTGCCTGCAATCCCGGATCATCACTCTTGTGCAATGTCGATCGCAAGTCTGCGTCGAATGGTGCATCGTTTGATAATGCCGCGAACAGATCGATGGAGTAGTCACGAATCATGGCCGAGTCGGATTTGAACAACAGGAGCAGCGTTCCGACGACCTGATCCGGATGCTCCTTCAGAAACTGATTCACTCGCCCTCGCAACGACTCTTTTTTCAGCGCTTGTGCAAACACCTGAGCCAGATTGGTGGCCTGAATCGGCGGCCGGGCCAATCCTTCAAATGCCGCCGCCAGGACGTCGGGGTCCGACTCCTGAACCAGGATGTTTCCATCAGAAAATCCCAACTTCAGCGAGGCTTTGCGAATTGCAGGGAGATCGTCGCGGTAAAACTGTGACAGATCCGGGGCGCCGGGACGAGAGAGTTTTCCGATGACCTCGATGGCGGCAATTCGAATCTCAACAGGTTGGTCTTTTGATCCAACCACTTCCATCAACCGGCGACTGGCAGGAACAACCTGTTGACCTTCCAGCTTATTCAATCCCACCAGGGAAATACTCGTCAATTCGGAATTTTGTAACGCGTCACCCAATGCGGCGACGGATTCCGGATCGTTACAACCCAATTGAACCAACAATCGAACAGCAGCTGACTGCAGCTTGGGATGCTGGCAAGCTTGAGCCAGACTCGGGCCGAGTTGCCGATTCGCGACTTCCAATTGCGGCAGCAGTTCGAGAACTTTCTGCTTCAGTTCGAGCGGTGCCTCTTGTTTCAGAATCTCATCTAATGCGGAAAGGGCTTCGGTCGCGACCGGGCCCAATTTCGCGATCTTGCCCATCAGGTCGGCTTGCAACTGAGATCGGCCGTCAGGAGTTTCGCTTCCCTGGACAAGGGGTGTCTGCCAGGATCGCTGCAGCAGGATCCCGAGCAGCCTCCCAGCCTCGCGTCGCACTTTTGGATCTTCGCTGTCGATTCGCTTCAGAATGTCCGGTGGGCAACGATCAGGTAGACGTGCGGCGATGGATTTTTCGCCAGCGGCTGTCGTGTTTTCAGATTTTGGAGCTAGCGTGGGCTCAGGCTCCGGCCGCGCGTTCCCGCAGCCCTGGGAAGTCCCAACGAATACCAGAGAAGCGAACCACAACTTGGTGATGCGATGCATAGAGAGGTCTCGCAAAGCGACGTTATTGAAGCCAAAGAACGCCAATGGGACGGTGGTTCACACCGTCCCATTGTACCATGTCTCCGCGACTTTGCTGACTTTCTAACGAAGTCTTGGTGACGTCGCCGACGTTTGTCGTCGGTTGATTAGACCATCACTAGTTTCCACCCTGCTGGGCAGCCATCGTCTTCTTAACCAATTGGGCGATGCTCTTGATCTGATCCAATGTCACGACGGTCTTCATGCTCAGGGCGGCGTCTTCCACCTCCAGAGCGAAGCCAATGTAAGAAGGGGTCAAAACCAAATCCTTGGCAATTGCGTCTGGATTGAAGGGGAGTGCATTTTCGTCGGCATCTTTGGCGATCTTCATGCCCTGCAGTGCCAGATTAGCCATATCAATCAGGCCCACGAAGTTCGGCTTCGCACCTAACTTGTACCGAGCGGCCTGAATTGCAGCCGTCGACGTTCGCGAATCCAATGACTTCAATGCAGATTCCATCGCTTCCTTACCACCACCGGCGGTTTGAATCAGCTTGTCCTTCAAGTAGGCCAAGCGAGCGACGATCGGCCCATCGCCGTACATGAACTTCATCATCTTCTTCTGCTTTTCAGCATCCGGAGCATCGTCCGAAATCGTGATCTTGCTGATCGTCTGGTCGATTGAGTTCGCGCCAATTTTCTCAGCGTCAGACTTATAGGTCATTTCGGTCTTCGTGTTATTGGCTTCGAACACTTTCAAGGTTTCGGCATACTTCTTCGAAAGGGTCCGAACTTTTTGGGGATCGCTGACATTCACGACGTTGACCATGCGGAATGCACCGTCAGTGCTGTTCCCAAGAATGTTGAATGCTCCTGCGACGCCATTAAACTTGACCGAACCAATCTCCTTCAGGAAATCCTTCAGTGATGTTCGAACCTTTTCGTCTTCAATGACCGTCGCGCTGAATTCGAGCAATTGAGTGGTCAGAGAGCTCAGATCACATTGAATTGAATAATAACCCATGCTGCCAGCCGGCAGAGAGTTGAGCAGTGGCATATCCGAACCGGTGCCACCCTTGAGGGACTTGCCAGTCTCACTTTTGTCGTCGAGCTTGAAGAACTTTTCAATGACTACGTCCTTGTCGGTGAACGCCAGAGAAATCGTGATCCCGTCGTGATCTTCGATCGCCTTCACCAATTTGCCAGTAAACGTCTGGACGGCAGCCATAATCGCGTCCCAGTTCATTCCTGGAGGAGCATTGGCGGGCCGTTCGGTTTTGCCGATGTTTTCAATTTGTCCCTGGGCGGCGGCGAACTCGTTCTTGTAGATTTCGAGCAAGTGCGGCACATTCACGAACACGCTGACGTCACCACGGTTCATGACCGCCGCGCTCTTCCCGTCAATGGCATCCGCCAGTGAATCATTTTCCTTCGATTTGATCTGCTCTTTGACCGCATTAATCAATTCTTCATCGGAAGAATAAACTCCGTGAGTGCCAACTTCGACGAAACTCACCGCGTCACCCAGGGCCTCTTTCATCGCCGGCAGATCTTTGGAAGGAACGACGAACACCAGACCAGGCTGCTTTTCCTTCTCGGTGAACACAGCCAGGAAAAACTCGCCTTCCTGATCGATACCTTCCAAGGTCGGATTGCTGATCAATCCGCCGACCAGGTTACTGCCGAATTTCACAGATTGACCTGAACCGGGCTGCACGGCGTCAGCCAGAGCGGCGACCTTGTTCACAACCGTCTGGAAACCCTTGATTCGCAGGACGACCGCCGCGTCGCCAGGAATCGCCTTCAGCGGCGATTTTGTGGCAGCGGCAGGGGCGGGCTTGCCAACCGTTTTTCCTTCAGCGGCTTTTGGTGCGGTTTTCGTTTCGGCAGCAGGGGCCGCCTTGGGAGCCGCTTTGGTCTGGCCCGCTGCGGCAGCCGGTTTGGGTGGAGTTTTTGCTTGAGCAAATAACGGGCCCGCAGTGTACGCCACGACAAAAACCAAGGCCCAACTCAACGCGCGTCTGAACATGTTCCATTTCCTGTTTTTGTGTTGTCTAAACCGATGCTGTCTGATTGAAAAACGACTTCATACGGCCCTTGTACCTAGTATAATCGGTACCGGTTTCAAAAGTCACCCGATCGGAACCTGGATATCTGCGAGATTGCCATCTTGGCGTGATTTTACGCGAAATGGTGCAAGAAAATCCCTGCAGCCACAGAAACGTTTAAAGAATCCACCCCATTGGCCATCTGAATTGTGACTCGCCGGTCACATTTCACGACGAACTCGGACGGCAGTCCATGTCCTTCGCAGCCAAACGCCAATGCAAATCGAGCTGGACGTTTTGCCAAGAATAGTGGTTCTGCCGCGGAATCTAACACCGTGGCCGCCGTTTCAATGTTCTCCGATCGGAGCGCGGCGAAAACCGTGCCCCACTCGTCCACCTGAATTACCGGCAATCGAAAGACTGTTCCCATTGATACACGCAGCACGCGACGTGAGTACGGATCGGTCCCTTCGCGACCGACAATCACTCCATCCACACCAAATGCTGCACTGATGCGCAGGATGGCCCCCAGATTTTCTGGATCCTTAATATCCGGGCACAACACCAATAGCAGTCTTCCAGAGGCATTCTGCCACAGCGATTCCAACGGTGGATTCGGCTTACGACGCCCACAAGCGAGAACGCCACGATGAAAATTGAACCCGATCAGCTGATCGATGTCACTGGACGCCACAGTATATACAGGGACATTCTCGGGCACACGCGGTAACAGACGCGCCACATGTGTCTCAGCAGAAAGCAGGGAAAGCGTTTCGAAATCACTCTCCAATAACCGCTCGACCAGTTTCTCGCCTTCCGCGATGAAGATCTGCTCCCAGCGAGTCTGATTGGTTTGCTTAAGATGGCGATAAACATCCAGCCGCGGGTCATTCAAATCAGTCAGGGGAATCACAGGCATAATGGAGTTGCGTTTTTCCCGGTCGGAAATTTCGAAGAGTGTCACCCGTTCGGTCTGAATTCGCAACAAAGCGATGTCGCGGAGATTAGTGTTCCCCAAAACAAAAGCCAAGAATCGAATCACACCTCGAGAACCGGCGCTCGACGCAAAGTTTCGAATTATCGGATTGTATGATACACGACGACATCCCGTTTATGCTAAGCTACCGCGCTTCACGAAGCTTGAGTGTAACGTCGATTTTTCGGAACTCTCAATCGAGTCAACAAGGGTCAAGTGACTCGGGTTCGAGTGTGGGCGAATTCCTCTCGAAGATCAACGCGGCTCACGGAAATCTTCCAAAGTGCGAAATCGACACATTCGTGAAGACTGACAATTCTGTATCGAAAACATCTCGGAGCCGATGCGATGAGCGACCATTGGGAGTTCTATTTCACCAGGATGGATGTCAGCCCTGTCGCCATTTTGGTGGACATGGGTATTGCTGAGGAGGCTCCTCGGGAAGAACTGAGTCAACTGGTGACGCTCAGGATCTCGTTACTCGATCCCGATGAGGATGGACTTCCCGGCCAGAACGAGCACGAGACACTGGATCGATTGGAAGACGCCTTGCAGGACGGCCTTGCGGAATTGGACGCCGAGACCGATTACGTCGGGCGGATGACGATGGACGGGTTGCGGGTGATGTTCTATTACACCGGCGACGCGGACGAGGTCGCCGCCAATCTGACGACGACGATGGAGTCGTATCCGGATTATCAATTCCAGCCGCAGACCGAAGCGGACCCCGACTGGTCACGCTACTTCGAGATGCTCTTTCCGAGTGAACGTGACCAGCAAATTATCGGCAATGCACATGTCCTGGAGAATCTGCTGCAGGCCGGAGACAATAACGAAATCGAACGCGATGTCGTGCATTGGACGTATTTTCCAACAGCCGAAACACGCCGCGCATTCGAGCAAGCCATTCACGAATTGGGCTACCAGACCTTCGATCAGCAGGACCAGGCAACCGGCGACAATTCCTTTAGCATCGGCTTCTCAAAAGTCTCCGCCGTCGATTTCGTGACAATCAACAATGTCGTGTTAGAGCTGTTCGATCTGGCGGAAGAACACCACGGAGAATATACCGGCTGGGAAACATCCGTCCAGAAGGGATGATCACCGATTTGACGCAACCGGGTTTGTCCTTTTGGGACCGGGTTTATTGTCACAAAAACGTGGCATAAGCCTCTGGCTTGTGCGGAATGGGACTAACGGGACTAACGGGACTGATGGGACATATGAGTCTTATTCGTCCCACGCGTCCGCCCCAGCGGTCCGATTTGTCGTTCCCGCACAAGCCAGCGGCTTATGCCACGACATCGGCATCAATGCCAAAAGGGAATGCTACAGGCTCAATGGCAATTCAGTCCGTGACATAGACCGTCAACGAACGGGCTCCGTGGGCTCCAATGACCAGAGATTGCTCGATGTCAGCCGTTTTGGACGGACCGGAAATGAAGACACCAAACCCGGGTTGCTCGAACGACAGACGTTCGTAAGCCTGGTGCATATTGTCCAGAATTTGATCTCTGGCAACGACCAGCACGAGATGCTGCGTGATGAAGTAGACCACTCGCTGCTTCAGATTCTGACCGGTAACCCAAACGGCTCCATTTTCCGCCACGGCGAATTCGCCGAACAGAACCGCCAAATCCAAATCTTCCAGCTGATGCGGATCTTCGACTCGTTCCAGATCGACGTTTCCGGCACCAACTCCAGGAACCGACGAAAACACCTTCTTGGCCTTTTTCGCGATATCCGTCGCGGCCAGATCCGCCTGAGCCGCCGCCAGATTCGGAACGGCCACACACCTGCCCCCGACTGACTGAACCAAATCGGCGAATTGCCGGGGCTTATCGGGATACGAAATCCAATTGCGATTGAGATCAGGCAAGGTGGCAGCTGGAATGAGGTGCTGCCGGATCGTGCTCAGGATCTCTTGCCTTGAAGTCATGTGGACGTTTTCCAAATTCTCACAAAAGCCTAGGCTTGCGCGGTTTACCACTCGCTAGACGGAAAATAAAAATGGTTTGACAATTTCCACGAGACGTTATTTTAGCAGAAGCTTTGCGGCTTACCATGAGCCAGAGCTTATAAAAGCGGCATTCTCATTCGGAGTACGAGAACGCGATCGAACGACAAGTTCCGTGGCGACAGCGGACAAATTCGACCCCATCGACTAGAATTCCGTTTGGATTGATCGGGAGCATTTGTTTTTGTCTAGAGACCACCAAGAGACCAGTATGACGACGTTAAATGAAGGTGCCGTGACTGCGGCTTTGAAAGACGTTCAAGACCCGGAATTGGGCAAAAGCCTGCTCGATTTACGCATGATTGACCAGATCCTCGTATCCGGCGGGGATTCGGTGACGGTGAAAATCGATTTGCCAACATACGCCTACCCCAAACGTGAACGATTGACTGCGGCCGTCCGCAGCGCCCTGAGTGCGAAGCTGCCAGCGGTCAAGACGGTCAATGTGGAATTCTCGGTCAAGACCAAGGGCAAAGACACGGGCGGATCACTTGGTTTACGCGTGAAAAACGTGATCGCTGTCGGCAGCGGCAAAGGTGGCGTCGGCAAGAGTACCATCGCGGCTTCGATCGCCTACGGATTACACCTGCTCGGCGCCAAAGTCGGACTCCTGGACGCGGACGTCTATGGCCCCAGTATTCCACACATGATGGGCGTCAATCAGCGTCCCGCCATTGAGGAAAAGACGGCGCCCAACGGCCAGAAGGTCAACCGCATCCAGCCGATTGAGAAAGACGGCTTGAAGATCATGTCCATGGGCTTTCTGGTTCCGCCCGAGCAGGCAGTTGTCTGGCGCGGACCGATGTTGCACCAGGCCCTGACGCAGTTCCTGAAAGATACGGAATGGGGCGAACTGGATTATTTGATCATCGACATGCCACCTGGCACAGGTGATGTTTCGCTCACGCTGTCGCAACTTTTGGGCTTGGCGGGAGCAGTCGTCGTCTGCACTCCACAGCAAGTCGCATTGTTGGACGCGGTCAAGGCCATCAGCATGTTCCGCACAGTGAAAATCCCAGTCCTGGGCATTGTAGAAAACATGTCTGGCGAGATCTTCGGCCGCGGCGGAGCTCAACGCAAAGCGGCCGAGATGGGGTTGCCATTCCTCGGTGAAGTTCCCATTGACGGAGCGCTGTGCGTCAACGGCGATCAGGGACGAATTGTCGACAACTTCGCCGAAAACAGTCCCGCCCGTGCAGCCCTGCTCCACATCTGCGAGCAAGTGGCAATGCAAGTCGTTCGCGAATTGGCCAGCGGCCCGGCAATGCCGACTTTGGAGATCCTGTAGCCAGGGTCGCCAGATTT
>JAQGHT010000590.1 GCA_028291565.1 Planctomycetaceae bacterium
TGTCGACGTCATTCGCGACAATTACCCCGTAGTTCACCGCCCCAAGCCAGCCGGACATGATGATCCCAACGGAACCGGCATGAAACAGGCCGTGAATCTGCTCGGGCAGACTGCGACTGACCGCCAAACCCTCGAATTTCGTGCCGAAGGAAGCTCCCTGCATGTGCCGGGTGTAGAATTCAAATGTCCGCGGCGTTGAGGCTTCAACGTGATCCAGCTTGGCCCGAATATCGGGAATATAATGCTGTTCCAGACACTGGATCGTGGTTTCGATCAAGTCGTTCTTGGAAACTTCGTATTCTTCGTCGGTGAGTTTTCCCCAATCTTCGTAATTCGCGTTTGTTGAGGAAACGATCAAGAACCGATCGCTGCCGGGACGTGTACGGGGATAGTAAAAGGAAAACGTCCGGCTACTGATCTGACGGCTGCAGAGAGCAGTGGCATCAAAGCCGCGATGCTCCGAATGGAACAACAGATCGCCCAGGTCATCGAATGCTTCGCCAGGCTTCAAAGCCATGTAAACTTGACAACTGCTGTTGTTCAGCCGAACAGCATTGGCTTCGTCGATGAATTTCTGATCGTAGTGCTCGCGCCCCGTTAATTGGAAGATTGTGGTCTTCAAGTTGGCGTTCGAAATCACCATTTTACAGGCGATTCGACGGCCATTCACGACTACGCCTGTCACTTTGCGATCCGGACTGACTTCAATTTTTTCCACGAGCGAACGGATCCGAATATCGACGCCGTTCTTTTCCATTTCCGCCTTCATCAATTTGACGAGGTGATCAGTGCCCCCTTCAAACGTGAAGACTCCCTTGCTCATGAAATTGGAGAAGACAATTCCGTAAGTGATCGCCGGATCATCTAGTGTGGATCCATTGGCATAGGTAATGGGTTCCATCAACAGGCGCACCACATCGTCGCGTCCAGGGAAGAACTCTTCGAATAATTGACGTGTCGTCTTAGACTGATCATCGAAGAAATTCATGCTCCGCGCCGTGTCGAAGAAATTCTGCACGGTCTCGGCCGGGATTTGAAATTTTTCGATCAACAGCTTGGTAAAATCTTCGCGGTTAAAGCTGGTTCGAAGCGAGAACTGGGGATTTTCGAAGCGAATCCCCTTCAATTGCACGATGGAATCCGCAATCTCGGACGTCCAGTACTTGCGACAGCTCTTGATCATCCCAATTGGGAAGCCATGCAATGAGATATCGAAAATGTGCCCATTCTGCCGCTTGAACCAGGTGGCCATGCCGCCCAGCTGGTAATGATGCTCCAGCAGCAGCACAGAATGTCCATTGCGTGCCAGGATATTGGCGGACGTCAACCCAGCCAAACCGCTGCCGATGACGACAACGTCGTAGTAGTCCTTCGCGTCTTTGAGAAAATCCTTGGCCATCCCCGGTCTAACGCTCCTGATAAAATCCGCCCCTGCTCACCATTCCTCATGCGAAACGTCATGCGAACGTTGAGTTTACGAGATACATCGCGCGTTTAAAATGACACAGTTCCAGTTGTCAATGCGCGTTGGATGTGTGCCAGCCGTTCCCGCGAGAAGAACAAGCCCTGAAGGTTATACTATTCGCGGTTAGGAATGAGTCTTTTTCAATACTGATCCCCGCAATCAAACGTTTCATTCTTAACCGTGTGCGGTATAAAACCCGTGATTATAGACAATCTCTCCAAAACAACCAACTGCCCCAAATCGAGCGAAAATTCATCGGCCTCCAATTCCAATCGACCCCGGTTGTCTCAATTCGCAAACAGCAGGGATACTTCTGGAAGCCCGGAATCCAACGAGCATGTGACCACGTCTCACTGCCACAGAGACAAATGACAAAAAGCCATCCCCAAACGATTTCCTCTTCTCAACCTGGCCAAAATCTGATATTGCACCTTTTAGAAAATACGACTCGCGCGAATCACACGGATCGGCCTTCCTACAACAGGGGTGTTGCAGGTGGTCGAAGTGATCGAATCAAAACAAGTCATGACGACTTGTTGACAGGCTAACGGAAGCCGCGAGAAACACGGTCTCGCCCAGGGAGGGGGACCCCGAAGTCACTCAGGGGGAAATCACATGGAAACGTGGGGGGAATTGTTTTGGGACGCGTGGATCCGATTTCGCTTGTGGTGCCGTTCTGTGCGCCGTCTCTATTGGCCGCCTCGCATTGAAGCCTGGCAGGTCTGCACCGTCACAGGCGTTGCAGCGATTGTTCTGACCGTCTTGTCGCTGAGAAACCAGATTGGCTCGTCGGCACACGCTGGCCAGCCAATTGCGGACAAGACTCCAAACCAAGCCCCCTCGAAACAGCTCTCGTCCAAGAAATCTCAATCGAAACTGGCGTCAACGCCAGCCGTTGAGCCGTACGAAATGGCTCAAATCGTCGACGGAGCCACTCCGGTTGACACCGAGATTACCCTCGAAGATCCGAACACCAAGACCGATTCCGCACCACCGAAACCGGATTCGGAATTCGATGACATCGGCCCCAGCCGGCCACCTCGCACTGACCTGCGTCACGCCGCCCGCCCAGGCAAACTGTCCACCGCACTGGATACTCCAGCCTCAGATTCGACTGCCGGCGTAGACACCGCCGAGCCCGAAAGTGAACAGGGATCCCCAAAGGCAACGGTCGACGGAACCACCGATTTGGAATTGAAAGATACTTCGAATTCCGTTCCCGACCCCAAAGAGATCGACACGGCAGTGCGATCGCGAATCGCCGTCAAACCATCCGCCGAACAATTCGAATCGGCTCCAGACATTTCCGATGTCCAAATGCCGGACAAAGAACTGCCAAACAAGGAGTCGGGCGACACAGCGGAATCCGCATTGGATCGTTTGCCGAAATCAAAGGTGACTTTGGATGTCGCAGGTGATGAACAATCCGCGGAAGGCGCCACACCGGCCAAATTGCTCCCCGCGAGGGATCCTGGTCATTACACACGGTCACACCATGAAGAAGATGAACCGGTGAATTCAGAAGTTCCGGTCGCACGCCGGAAAAAAATCGAATTCGCGGCCCCCGCTCCAGCCCCCAAATCGATTGTCCGTTCAAAGGGGCATTACACCAGTTTTGGGGACGATGAGCCAGCCGCGGACGCAAAATCCGATGCCGTCATTCCAACGCGCCAGACAAATGTCGTTCCGCCTGCTCCCCCAGAATCGAACGAACCTGATGTCGTGGAATCTGTCGCGAAAGAGCCTGCAGAACCGGACATGCCGAAGGCGCCGAACGCCGATACAGAAGATTTCGAAGTCCCCAAAGTTCCAACCAAGCGTGCGCCACGCGTCGCGGTCCCCATGGACGAGCAGCCTCAATTCGAGCCACCGGCTCGTGAACTGTCACTGCCACCTGCCGAATCTGATGTCATGTTGACCCCGGAAGCGGAACCCGACGACGGCCCTCACCCCCCGATTCTGATCGCACCAGAAGAGGAGTTTGAAAATCCCGGAGTGACGCCGCCCGTTTCAGAGCAGCCTGTCCTTCGGTCAGCTACACCGCCCGAATTCGATGAACAGAAGACGAATGTTGATGCAGAAGCCATCACAACAAATCGACGCACGCCGCCCGTCGTCGAAAATTCGCAGCCGACGAAAACAGTGGCCCCAGTTACTGGTGACGATTCGGAAAACGAACCCGTTCCGCCGCTGCCGAATAAGCGGTTTCAGGGGCCAGTGCTTTCGACAGACTCCGTCGATCATGAAGCCCATTTGAACGAAGATGTGTTTAATGGTGGAAAACGCAAGCAACGGGACATTCCCAATCTGCCACCCGCAAAATCGATCGACTATCACGGTCCTGTTTTGTCCACGGGAGCCGCGGATCACGAAGCGCATCAAGCGGAAGATTCCATTTCCGGGGGCAACTCCAAGACCGATAACAAGACGAACGGCCGTAACTGGCCAACGGCGAAAGCCGTAAAACCAAGCCTGGAACACCAGGCCCGGCAACCCGTCTCTACCGAACCCGCCGAAAATGAAAAAATCAATGCCGAACCAGCCGGGCCTGCTGTCGAGCCAGAAGCAGATCCGGGAGTCGTAACGCCTCCGGTTGCCACGCCCAAGGAACCTGCCGCTGCGCTCAAGCCGACTCGCGACTATGACTCCGCCGAACCGGCCACATCGCGCCGAACCGCGCCACGAACGGCACCTCGCTCATCCCCACAGATTATCGGGCACGACACAGATGCCGCTGAAACGACTTCACCAAT
>JAQGHT010000644.1 GCA_028291565.1 Planctomycetaceae bacterium
CGGATTGACTTCGCCGCTGCAGAATTTGTGTGGGCGGTGCTGGGCGGATTGATTCTGACCTTCCTGATGCGGCGGCCGGTTCACAGCATGCATCGGCTGTTGCGGTCATTTTCGACGCGCCCGCTGATTCCCGCACTGGCCTTGTCCGCAACTTTGCTATCGATCCAGTTGGCTGTGGCCTCATACTATGGCTGGCCCGTCCCCGCGTTGCATGATGAATTCAGTTACCTGCTGGCTGCCGACACATTTGCTGCGGGGCGTGCCACAAATCCCACGCATCCGGCCTGGGAATTCCTGGAAACCTATCATGTCATCTGGCATCCGACCTATCAGTCAAAGTACCCGCCGGGAAATGGTTTGGTATTGGCAGCCGGACAAGTCCTGACGGGACGACCAATCGTCGGAATCTGGATCTGTCTGGCCGTTTCGACCGGATTGGTATTTTGGATGCTCCATGGCTGGTTTTCGACGGTCTGGTCAGTCGTGGGCGCGACAATTCTAATTTGCAACTGGCCGATCACAAAACTTTGGGGACAGACTTATTATGGAGGCGTCCCTGCTCTCATGGGAGGCTTGTTGTTATTTGGAGCGGCAGCCCGGCTGCTTCGCGGACCGTGCTTCCTCAACACGGTCTGGCTGTGTTGCGGCTTGATGCTATTGGCGGTAACTCGGCCGTATGAGGGTCTGGTTGCCAGCCTGCCGATCGTGGGACTTATCGCTTGCACAGCTTGGACATCGCGGACCAGGAACAATCGAGAATGGGTCCTGTGGGTCTGTCTGCCGTTTGGACTGATCATGGGCGCCGGATTCATGACATTGGCCTGGTATCACTGGCAAGTCACCGGCAGTCCCTGGGTTTGGCCGTACCGACTTTATGAGGCCACCTACACCCGGCGCACACACCCCCTCAATACAGTTCTGGCACTCACGGAACTTGGGCCGCGAGAAAGAACGATCCCGTCGCTCGAATACGAGTCGTCAGCCGCAATGCTGCGAATTGCTGAGACCAAACCAGGCTGGTATGCCTTCTGGAAAATCGTTCGCCAATGGTGGTTCCATGTGGGACTATTGTCGACACTGCCATTGATCACGGCGTGCAGCCAGAACTTGTCGTCATGCTGGGCAGCAATTCGAG
This sequence comes from Planctomycetaceae bacterium, assembly GCA_028291565.1. Taxonomy (GTDB): domain Bacteria; phylum Planctomycetota; class Planctomycetia; order Planctomycetales; family Planctomycetaceae; genus JAKFVC01. The sequence goes on from JAQGHT010000644.1 coordinate 1,136, forward strand.
GCACAGGACACTGGGGCCGAATTCCGACGGGCCTTGCCTGGGCAACTATTGGTCTGGTCGGAGCGGCAATTTTGTTGCAACGAACGGCTGGCCATCCGCATTATGCCGCACCGATCCAACCGCTCGTGCTGCTGCTCATCATTCAAGGATTGCGGATTCTCAGAACTGGGCGCATTCGAGGATACCGGTTCGGACCAGATCTCGTTTCCTGGTTCACCTGGAGCGTAATGCTGTTCTTTGTGTTGCCGCTCGGTACTGGAACCAATCATCCCGAGGTACGTCCCTGGAGCATCGATCGAGCCCGCATTCAGCACGAATTGGAGCAACGGCCCCGCCCTCAATTGGTGATCGTACGGTACAACCCAAAGCACTCGATGCATGAAGAGTGGGTCTATAACCGAGCGGATATTAATCGAGCTCAGGTAGTCTGGGCGCGAGACCTTTCTCCAGAGCGAACCCAACAGCTCATCAAATTATTTCCAGATCGTGAAGTCACGATTCTTGAGAGACCCGCTGGTAAGCCGTAGGTCGCGTTGCATATTGAACGAAGGATATGTGGGACAGGCATTCCCTTTGCAAAATGGCGTTTCTCCATTCCCACGACCAAATCTGCTTCAGACTTGAAAATTCATGGCTCAACCGATTTGATCATGTCATTGCAGGACGGAAGTTTGATCGGCCTCTGACGCTTCCCCGTTTCGAAATCAATCAGGAAATGTGACTTATGAATTTGTTGACGACGCTTGGTGGCTCGATGATGGAAGGCTTTTTTCCCGCTGGCTGGGACTTGGCGAAGATCGATGCCTGTGTCGACGACGATCCTGCAACGGCGACCAAACGACAAAAGTGGTGGAACAAGGGCTATCAACCGACTCCTTGTGCCAGCCAGACCGATTTCGACACCATGATGGGGCATGAAATCGCGCTGTGCATCAAACAGGCGCGGGATGAAGGCCGGCAACTGGTCATGATTCTGCCGGTCGGGCCGATGGGCATGTATCGCTGGGCGGTTTATTTCCTGTCGAGCTGGAATGTGTCGGCCGATCATGTCCATGGTTTCAATATGGACGAATGGAGTGATTCCACCGGCGCGACACTCAGTCCGACGGATCCCGGTTCCTTCCAGTATTCGATGCAAAAGGCCTTTTATGGCCCCCTGGGCAAATTGACCGTACCGACGAAGCAACGTTCATTCGCCACCAGGAAAACATTGCACACATACGGCGAGCGAATTGGGGAGCTTAAGGCCAAGGGGGCCAAGATGGCCGTCGTTTACGGCATCGGCCGAGTCTGCCACATCGCCTTCTGGGAACCCCATTTTGCCGCCGAATTTGCCACAGACGCAGAATGGAAGACCCAGACGCACCGCTTTGGAGCCCGCCTGCATCCGTTGACGATCGAGCAAAACGCGATCACCAGTTTCAAAAGTCGAACCACTCTGGTCCCGGCCTATGCGAATACGATTGGGCCTGGTGTCTTTCTGCAAGCGGATTATTGCATCGGTGGCGCCGATGGGACATTGGGGCGTGGCATGATGTGGCAAGGGCTGAGTCTGTGGATGTCGTTGCGACACGAATTGACTCGGTGGATTCCTTCCACGTATATGACCACGATGCCTGGGAAATTGTTCTATTTGCAGGAACTCGCCGGACCACTCAACGCCGAATGCAATTAGTGTGAACCCTGATCCGCAGGAATGCCATCCGGCTGGCGCCCGACGCCCGCCGGTCGTTTCCGATTGGGTGTCGAGTCAAACTCTCACTGAATGCTCTCGAACATGATTTATCTCGACAACAACGCGACCACCCCGGTCCATCCTGAAGTGGTGGACGTGGTGGCTCGTCGGATGCGAGACGCTTTCGCCAATCCTGGCAGCAAACACGCCGCCGGGCGAAGGGCTCGCGTTGTCCTGGAAGACGCCAGAGAATCAGTCGCCCGAATTTTGGGAGCTGATCCTGCGGAAGTGATCTTTACCAGTGGTGGCACTGAATCCTCGAATCTGGCCATTTTTGGACTGACGAGTGGTCCGCCCGGTGTGCTGATCGCGACGGCGGGCGAGCATCCGGCAACGTTGGAATCTGCCAAACGACTAGTTCAACGGGGATTTCGATTGCAGACGTTAGGTGTCGATCAGGACGGACTCTTGAAGCCGAGTGATTTTGCTCAGATTTCCTGGCCCGATGTGCGACTGGTGACTGTGATCCTGGCGCACAACGAAACCGGCGTGATTCAGGATTTGACCGAACTGTCCAGGCTCTGTCAGGAACATCGGGTCCCGCTGCATATTGATGCGGTCCAAGCTGTGGGAAAGATTCCCGTGCACTTCAAACAACTGGCTGCCACCGCACTCAGCTTGGGAGCCCACAAGTTTCAGGGGCCGCGCGGTGTCGGAGCATTATTGTTACGAGAAGGCGTAAAGCTCGCCCCCTGGATGTTCGGTGGGCATCAGGAACAAGACCGCCGGCCGGGAACAGAAGCCGTGCCGTTGATCGCGGGAATGGCAAAAGCACTGGAATTGTGGGACGCAGAACGTGAAGCTCGGACA
>JAQGHT010000680.1 GCA_028291565.1 Planctomycetaceae bacterium
TTGAAGAGTCCAAACCTGTCGCAATCGAGCTACTCGATTACTGGGGTCCGGGATGAACTGCGCGGGCTACGGGTTTTGTTGGTCGAAGATAATTCCGATAATGTTTCCATCTTCACCCATTTGCTGGAACCGCTTGGCGTCGAGTTCACGCTCGCGGGCAATGGCTTGGAAGCGGTCAATATTGTGCTGGGAAATGATAATCAGGCGGAAGACGCCTTCGATGTCATTCTGATGGATATGCAAATGCCCATCATGGACGGGTTCGAGGCGACTGCAAAGCTACGTCAGGAAGACGTCCGGATTCCGATTATCGCGCTTTCAGCGTTTGCCATGGCTTCCGACAAAGAGCGCTGTTTAAAGGCCGGATGTAATCTGATCGTGACGAAGCCGGTACTGCGTCAAGAGCTCGTGGCGGCACTTCTCGACACGTGCTGGCTGCGCGTCATGCCAATTGATCCTCCATCTGTTTCGCCGCCGGTCACACAGCCGCCGCGGAAGTCTGGATCAAGTGGAGATGCTCCGTTGAAAAAAACCTCATTCACTGCACTGTTGGAGCGATATCATTTGTCGCTCGGTAAACATTTGACGGCACTCGAAGTCGCCGAATCCAACCGCGATTGTGAGGAAATCTGTAAGACAGCGCATCGCCTGAGTGGCACCGCCAGTAATTATGGGTATCCGGAAATCACCAACGCTGCAGCAGCCTGCGAGCGAATTCTCAGAGAGGGAGGCCAGCTTCCTGAAATTCAGGGCGAACTCACACGGCTCAAGATGTTGATTCAGATGGCAATTTCGGGTCAGGGGCCATCGCCTGCCAGCTGATCCTGCCGGTAAGCACCTGCCCTGACACTCGTCGGAGACGCACTCCGTGACTCACCGTCCACGAGCTCTGCATTGGCCGTCCAGGCCAACTCTGCGACGCACCGGATATATGGCAGCCAGTAACTTTTGCCGGTCCCGAATCGGCCCCCATTCGGCTCACCAGCGCGCACACAGATGGTTAACGCGCCGAAAAAGGGATATACTCTTCAAAGCACTACGTTTTCTGAACTTTGGATCGAGTGAAATGGATCTCCTTCTCAGCAATCTTCCGGCGACGACCGCCAGCGTCTGTTGGGGACTGGCATTATTCGTCCTTTTACGCACGATTGCCAACACGCTTCGCACAGATAATATGGAGCAGGATCTGGAGTGGCGCTATGACGTCAATCGGATCAACGAGTTACGTAGGTCAGACTTGCTGTACCGCGTCTTTCAGCCGTTAATTCAACTCTTCGCCCGATTCAATCGGGGTGCGTTTCGCGAAACGCTGATTCACATGCATCGCGAAATTCAGGCCGCCGGTATGCCACGGTATTGGACGGCGGCCGAATATCTCGGCAAGCTGGAGTTGATTGCACTATTGATTTCGCCCGGCTTATTTTACTCATGCGTGCAGATGATGGATCTACCGGGGACGGTGTTGGCTTCGCTCATGACGCTGATGACCGTTGTCATCTTGCGACGTAGATTGGCCAACCGGGCCCGCTACCGGCTATTGCTGATCAAACGACGGATGCCCTTTCTGTTGGATCTGCTGACATTGTTGATGGAAGCGGGGGCCACTTTTATTCAAGCCCTCAAACAGGGAGTGTACGAATTCCGTTTTCATCCTGTCGGTGTTGAGTTCGGACGGGTGCTTGCGGAAATGAATATGGGTAAGAGCCGGACGAACGCCCTGGAAGCGATGCGCGACAGGTTGAGCGACGACGAAGTCACTGGGATTGTCGGTTCGATTATTCAAGGTGAGCAATTGGGAACACCGTTGGCACGAATCTTTCGTACCCAGGCGGAAGTGCTCCGCATGAAGCGGACTCAGCGTGCCGAAACCATGGCCGGTGAAGCGGGAGTCAATATGTTATTGCCCGCGGTATTAATCATGGCCGCGACCGTTCTGGTGATTCTCGGTCCATTCTTATTGAGTTTCATCAATTCGGATTTGATTTGAGGACTGAATCATTTCAGGAAAGACGTTAGACTAAAGGTGAGCGGTGGGCGTGAGCCCGCTGGTGCATCCGGACTTATACTTCGCGCGGTTGAAATTGGCACATTTCAAACGGCTATCACGTATTGCAGAAGTGACAGCCACTGCCGCGAGGGGAATAACGCTTGAATCGTATCCATGAATCCGTCGGCCCGAATTACTGTCACGACAGGACCAGACCGTGGCGCCCTGCTGGAAATGGCCGAGGAGTTGGTGCAGATCGGTCGTGGCAGCGACAATGCGCTGATCTTGCACGATCCGTTGTTGGATCAGCATCAAATCAGCATCATGCGACGCGGCGGACGGCACGCGATTTTTGTGATTGGCACGGATGAGGTCGAGGTATCCGGGACACGAGTTCCACCTGACCAGTGGGTCTGGTTACCTCAATCGGCCAATGTTCAAATCACACGCCGAACGACGATCGAATTCACTTCGCTGGTCGAAGTCTCCGATGCGGACTACGAAACCGTCACGGCAGCCCCGAGCCCGCTTTCGCAGGCGTCAGCCGGTCGGAATGGTGCTGCCGCAAAACGGGACGACTCTACGAAACGCCCCAATCCCGGTACGGGTGCGAAATCGGACACCAAATCCGGAATCAAGCCAAAGCCTGCAGTGGCCCGGTTCATTACTGATCAGGCCGGAGATCCGCTGGTCAAACTGGGGGCTGACGGACATCTCCCCGATCTGGAATTACAAGAGGGGACTGCGGCAGTCGCTCAAAAGAAGCCGCGCGATGAACAATCAAATTCGTTAATGCTGGTCGTCATGTTTGTCGTGAGCGTGGCAATGTCGATGGGCATGCTCTTGATTAACTTTGATACTCCCTCGAGCTCGGCAAGCCAGATCCAGGTGGCACGCCATGTGATCTCGATCTTTTATGGTAACGATCAAGTACCGCTGGAGCCTTATCAGAGGATGTTACGGCGTGCCAGCTGGGCACATTCGCAGGGCGATTACAACGAAGAAAAGGCCATCTATCGTCAAGTTTTGTCGATGCTCCGCGCCGAGAACCAGAACTCCGTGACGGGACTGACTCGATTACCACTGGAAGTGCAGAGAAAGTTTGATGAACTGCCGGTGGACGATTTCAAAATTCTCAGTGGTTCGAACGCGGACTTTTCTGAAATCAAACGGAACGATGACCGCCTGGCGCGTCTGCTGTCAATCCTGCTGAGCGGCTGATTTGCGTTTGTTCCGGCTATTTGGTGAGGTCGTTGGCTCCGGCTTAGCCAGAGGGCACAAAAAACAGGCGCGCGGATTGACTCTTGTCATTTTGAATTGGGTGAAACGACAATCTCAATCCAAGTGTGAAACTCGGCTCCCGGAGGAAGGACGCGCCAGCCCGCGTCAATGCCCTGTTGCTGCAGATTGATCGCATTTGTCGTGCAAGTATAAGGTTCAAGGCAGACACAAGATCGGTTTGGCGGCGTAAATACCACGCATTCTCGGAAGATCGCGTCGGCGATTTGCGTGACCGTGTAACCCAATGACTTGTCAATCACTTTGGCTTCGGTCTGGCCGTCAGAGATTTTGAGGCCAGTCAACACGTCATCCAACGGCCGTTCCTGCAGTTTCGCGCCACTTCGCAAGTCGAGTCGCTGATCCACCGTGATCTTCCTTCCGGTGGGGATGAAATCTTGCAATTCCCAGTATTCATTCGCCGGGACTTGTACTTGACTCTGCGTCGCATCTCCGCCAGCTAGAATTGGCACGTTAAAATAAGGATGAGTTCCCAGCCCCCACGGTAGTGGCTTGTCACCGGCGTTGACGATTTTCACATTCGATCTTAATCGTGAAGCGCTGAGGAGGTAGACCACTTCGATTAGAAAATCGGCGGGCCATAA
>JAQGHT010000755.1 GCA_028291565.1 Planctomycetaceae bacterium
AAACTCTCGGCCCCGCTTAAACTCGCTCCGATCAAGAAATCACGACCGTCGCGAGACACGTCGAAATGATTGGCCGCTGACCGCAATAGTGAAAATCCAAGAAAGTCCACTTGTTGCCCGCTTTGAACATTCCAAATGCGGATCCCATCAAGATCAGTCGCCAGCACTTGTTCGTCGTTGAGTGAGAAACGAATTTCCTCTGAAGGTTTGCTCAGGCCGTTCAGCCGGCGATACTCTTGTTTTCGATTGACGTCCCAAATCTGGAGATGATCATTTCCTTTCGCGGTGACTGCCAGCTTTTGACCGTCGGACGTATAACGCATGCAGGTCACCGCGTCGTCACTGACTTTGAACTCGACGACCTCCCGCATCGAATTCTCGTTTTGCAGCCAATATTCACGAACAAACCCATCTTCGAAGCCGATGGCAAAATGGCCTTGCGTCACTTTGTTCGGAACTGGTGACCAGGCGACACATGTCGGATTGCCATTCAATTCAATCAGATCAGGACGGACGGCTCGAAATCGCGGAGTCGCGACGCCATCCTTTGATGCACCGGGCGCCGCGGCTTTGTTCGCGGGCGGGCGCAGAGCCAGAAATAATGATTCTCGAGCACCGGGGATCAATAGAAACGGTAAGACGGCCACCACCACGATGCAGGCCATAATTCCGAACGTCTGTATCAAACGACGAGCGACAGACCGCTTCGTCCCCTGGCCGATTCGAGCTCTTGCGGCAAGCAACCGAGCTTGCAGCAGATCGCACTGATTCTTCAACTTCAGCAATTGTGCTCGCGCGTTCGCAAGTCGCAATTCTACATCGCGCGTCACCTGTTCCTGATCCGAAACGTGGCGCTGTAAATCCTCGAGCTGCGCAGTCTGAGCATCAGAATTGGTTTTTTCCAGTTGTTCCGCCGCCTTTAACCTCGCTTCGAGTTCCGAGAGGATCAACTTTCCTTGCTGAAAATCGTCATTGAGTGTCCAGACCCGTCGTTCGTAAAGCGCGACAGCCCCGTCGAGTTGTTGTTGTGTGTGCTGAAGCTGCGCGATGAATTCAGGAGCATGCCGTCGAAATATGGTCCTGCAACGATCGCGGAATGGTCGCCACCATCCCTTGGGCTGCAGACTGGCCAGCAGTTCGTCAGGCAATTCGCCTGATAGACCAGAACCGTTCGTCGATGCCGTCTTACCGGATGAAACCGTGGCCCAAATGTGTCCAACATCGGACGGAAGTGGCTCACCCCGGCGGAAGGCAATCAAGTCCTGGAGTAAAACGGCGGTGGTGGGATAACGCTGATCGGGGTCTTTGGCGAGCAACCGGTCAATCATTCCGGCCAATGGCTCGGGAATTCCCGGTACCAGTCCGCGAATATCGGGCGGCTGATCATAGACGTGCTGAAAGATCATCGCCGTGGCACTCGCCGCCTCGAACGGCAATCGTCCGCTCAGCATCTGATAGATCAGCACGCCCAGCGAATACAAGTCGCTCCGGCCGTCGACGGGCAATCCCCGTCCCTGTTCCGGTGAGATATAGTCAACAGTCCCCATGACCACCCCAGTGGTCGTCTTTCCGGTGGTCGTTGAGTCGAGCGATTTGACCAATCCGAAGTCGGCCAGCAAAGCTCGTTGCGAGTGTTGGTCCAGCAAAATATTGCCCGGCTTGATATCGCGATGAATCAGTCCCAACTGGTGAGCGGCCCCCAGTCCCGCCAGCAGTTGTTCCACAATGCCCAGCGCTACGGACTGCTCCAGTCGTTCACGGCGCCGCAACAATTCCGCAAGTGATTCACCGGGGACGAACTGCATCGCGAAGAAATGGTGTTTGCCTTCTACTCCGATGTAAAAGATTTGAACCACATTCGGATGAACGAGTTTGGCGGCGGCCGTCGCCTCGGCGTGAAACCGATCAATGAAGTCCGCTTCGCGGGCCAACTCCGGTGGCAAAACCTTGATCGCCACAGTCCGGTCCAGGGCAGGTTCGAAGGCTCGGTACACATCTCCCATACCGCCGCCACCAATCCGCGCCTGGATCTCATAGTGCCCGAGCCTGCTGAAGGGTAACTCAGGCTGGCTGATGGACTGACTGAAATCCGTGAGGCGGTTCCGATCACCAGGGTCAAGGGAATGGCGCGATTCCGACGACACCGAAACACCGTCATTCGCGATCGGGGTTTCCGCATCATGTGGAACGTAAGTTTCAGCCGATTCCCAGGACGCATCAAGTGCATCCAAAAGTTGCTGCGCGTTGAGATAAAATGCATCGCCATCACTTCCCAGGGCTCGCTGGAGTATCGCCTGCAAGTGAGCGGGAACTTTGCCCTTGATCTTCGGACTACGAAGATAGGCTGAGGGTAATTCGTGTGTGACGAATTGACACAGTAATGATCCAACGGCATACAAGTCGACCTGATACGGAGCAGTTTTGATTCCGGCATCTCGCAAAACACGCTGCGCCGCATCGAATTCGGCCGGAAGATCTGGATTCGGCAGACGGGATAATTCAGCGGGTCGCCATCCCGTGAGTTCCTTCGAGGTGGGAACGGGACTGCCGTGCCGATCCAGTAATTTGACGGAGTTATCCGTCGCAATGAAAATTGCCGCAGCCCCGATTCGACCATGCAGCATTCCCTGGGAGTGCAATTCCTGAAGCTGCCGTGTGACGGCACGACAGGCCTCTACCGCCTGGTCGAAGGAAATCGAAAAGGAATTGCACATTGCATCGCTGAATTTCCGTCCCAAATCATCAAACTTGGCCATAATTGCGACTTCCGGTTAGGAATTGTGATCGCTGCTGACCGCTTCGAGGATACGGAAAAATCCCGCTTTCATCGCTTTCGACGAATCGCTGGAAGCGTGCGTGCCGTTCGGCAGCCGAATATCAGAAATGTCTGTGCTAGATCTACGTTTCCCGGGCAAAGTGACTTACTGGGAGTACTTCGCCCGTTGAAATGCTCGCGTGGCGAAATCGTTGGTGGAATAGAGCCTGCGCACGATTTCCTCGACGCCTCCCCGCCGCTGCAGGAATTCGCCGAGCTGACTCCACTCCTGGGAAAATTCGTCGTCAACACAATCCGGGGGTGAATAGCGCAACACGTGCATTCGCACCATCGATTGCAGTCGATTGGACAGCGTTTGACGCATGTGACGCAGGTAGTTCTCGGCGGTCGCGAGCTTGATTCGCAATGCGGCGGCGATTTCCGGTAGTGTGAGTTGTTCACACAATCTGCCATATAAAACTCGGAAATAGTCACCTTTTCCGGAACCATTGTATTCGATCAACAACTCATCCAGCAGCGAGTGCAGAAGATCGTCGACCCAGGCTGCGTAGAATTCGTCGACCTGATCGACGGGGGTCTCGCTGGCTTCGACTTCCGCAAAGTCCAGATAGCGATCGAGCATCCCGCCATGTTCCAGTAAGACCTTTTCGCGGGCGACATTTACTCGAGCTCGATTTGAAATCACATTCCGAACGACAGCGCACATCAAAGTTCTTAACCGGGCCGACCGGACTTCAGTCCAGCGTTCCAGAAGTCGATTTTTCAAGAACGCCTCAAAAACTTGCGATGCGATGTCCTCCGCGTCCTCGTGCGACAACTTCCCTTTCCATTGAGCGAATCGGCAGACAGGTCCCCAATAGTCGTCCATGAATTCGTGCCAGTCCGCGTCCTGGGCTCCTTGAGCCAGGCGTTGGATTAACGTCAGCCGTGTGTTCGGAAAGCTCATGAAACGTGACGTGTTGGAGTTACTGCCCGCATTTCCGCTTCAACGCAGCCAATTCATCGTCAATGCCATCACTCGTGGAATTGGGAGTCGTATCGAAGTCATCGTCGCCTGATCCCCTGACTCCGCGTAATTCGGCGAGAGCATCGGCCTCGGCTTCAGCCCGCTCGACTTTTTCGCGAAGCCGATCAAACTTGGCGAACGCATCATCGCTGGATCCACCGAGTTCCACGGCACACGCGGTCGAATTCATCTTTTCCTTGAATTCAGCGGCTCGATTCCGCGCGGATAAGGTCGCGAGATTACGTTTGGCCTCCGCCAGTTTCGCCTGCATCCCTTCAAGTTGGTGTCGAAGAGTTTTGCTGGCATCCTGAGCGGAGGTCAATTGGTCTTGCAAGGCAGTCACCAGTTTCTGATGTTCCTGCTTCCGAGACAAGGCCTTCCGGGCCAGATTGTCATCACCCGCATTGACGGCCTGTTCCGCTTTGGCCTGCCACAGCTTAGCCTGCTGCTGATTGTTAGCCAATTCCTTCGCCAGAAGTTTGTCATTGGCCAAAACCTTTGCCGTCTCTTGTGTCGCGTCAGCAATCGAGGATTCCATCTCGCGAATCGCCTGTTTGAGCATCTTCTCAGGGTCTTCAAACCCCTCTGTCATTTCATTGAGATTCGCTGTGATAATGTCGCTGATGCGTCGGAAAAGTCCCATGATGACGTCTTTCTGATAAGAAGGTGGGGGTGATTCGCATGACGAGCGAAGCGATCTGACTGTGGGAAGAATCCTTCCGGCTCCGCAAGAACTCGAAAGCATGAACAGTCACGGTGAAATGTCATTCAACTCGCCGAAACCATTCCATGTCACAAACCAACCCGTGTCAAGCTCTTGCAAAACGGGACCTGGAACGTCTCCTGAGTGTGATTTCGGTCGGCAGTACCAGCACCACGGCGACACCGCATAACAGTCCGAACAGGTGTCCCAGGTTGGTCCAGTTCCAGCCGTTCCAATACAGCCCCCAGATCTCAAGAAACGGAACCAGAAACAGGCCCCACCAGACCCGCAAGGAAAAATGATCCCAACGAATGAACCAGAAGACCCAATGTTTAGGCGGTGCGACGACGCCAGACAGCAGCGTGACGGGGAACAGTGCGAAGTACCAGACATCCAGAATCGCCGAAGGCAACAGCAACATCGCGATCGCAATGACCGAGAAGATCGCACCCGACGCCCCCATGAGTGACCCCGAAACGAACAGCCACGCGAACAAACCCAAAGCCATGGCGCTTCCCAAGTAGGCCAATAGATACCATCCATTGCCCAACCGGCGATTGACGGGTGTTCCGAACACCAGTAGAGCCAGCATATTGCCGACCAGGTGGCACAGGTTCGCATGCCCAAAGGCATATGTCAAAATGCTCAGAAATCCCGAGCCTGGACCGACTGACGGATGCCAGCCCAGACTGAAGATCAACACATTCACCACCACCAGCAATCCATTGACCACGGGGATCGAATGAAACTCCCGACCGTCACGCAGGTTTACGGGGACTGGAACAAACATCTTGATTTCTCTTCGAAATGAGTCCTATCAAATTCGCCGGGGAAGCGACGTCTGAAAGACTGATGTAGTAGAAATCGAGTTCCAGTAGAAATCGAGAAAGATCTCTGAGAATCCGACGGGGAACCACTTCGCAGTGTGCCCCAATGGCCTTGTGCGGCATAACGCTCAACACGAGACTTGATGGAAGTTTGCGGCGAGGCCACGTCCCTGGAGTACTGCGGCTTGACGCAGCCCTCCATTCAATTGGAATGGAGACGCTGATCATTCAAAAACCGACCGACATGACCGTCGAGTTCGATCATCACGGTTTTGGATTTCCGGAATCGCTATTTCAGCCAAATGGAGGGCGGTGTCAAGCCACCGCACTCCAGGGTCTGGAGTGGTGACGTTGAACATTGACGCGACGTGAAATGGGAACCTTCAGAGACTACTTAAGTCAGCAAAATTCGCGAGTCGTCTCCTACGAACAAGCCTGGCTCCGCGTCAGATCGACCCTGAGTCGCAATTGCAGATGGTGATCAACGATTAAAAACCACGCGTCAATGGATAGGCCCCCGACAAGTTCGCGAATTTGAAATATCGCGATTTCTAAGATTGTTATCTCTTTCGAAAATCGCCTCAATTGTAAACATTAGTTCTGCACTTCATGTCATTCCACTGTAATTGTGACTATTGACGCTTGTAATGCCTGTTTCAGAATTCACACGCCCAACATTGTTGAGACCGATTTCCTATTCAAATTCCGTAAAAACCTCCGGATCCAGACGGCGTATTCGCTCAAGATGTCTGGTCGCCTTTTGAGCGTCCTCCACTGACGATGGACTTGGCGATTTCACATCCTTATTCTGTCCAGCGCTGCCCAGCAGATATTCGACAATGGCAGAGTGAATACGTGGCGTATTGAATTCCTCTTTGCTGTAGATTGCCGCAATCTTGTCCTGGAGAGTCCAATCTTGCTTCTGGAGGAATGTCAGAATCGCGAGTCGCGCGAAGTCCGGGCGATCGAGTAATCGCAACATTTGCAACTTCAGCCGTGTGGCGGGAATTCGATCTTTGGCGATCTCCGACATCGACTCGGCCGCATCGATCACGACGTACTTTCGTCCTCTGCTTTCTTGCGAGTTATTCAAAATGCGTTCTTCGAGGTGATCCAATCCGCGGACTCCGCGAAGATAGAAATAGCCTTTAACCAGTCCCTCGTACATCAGAAGGGTTTCGTCAAACGGTTCGTCTTCGGGAGTCTCGAGGACTTCCACTGGCGTTAATTCATCCGCGTCCGCCGACTCCTTTTGCTTTAGCACTGCGGCGGCGGCGATTGCCCGAGGATGATGGAAGATCATCTCATCCAGGAACTTGGCGTCGACATCAGTACCGCAAAGTCCCAACAACCAGCCGAATTCCGAGACGTCGCTGACATCGGTCTTTGGATCTCGAATCCATTGCCGCAACTTCATTCGCGGTAACTGAGGTGCGAAGCGTACCAGGTCGTCCATTTTCGTTTGAGCGAATTCCTTGACGGCCTCGAAATGGTCAAACGATTTCAGAGGTTCGAGAGACGGAAGAAAGTAATTCAGCCGCTGCATTTCATCTCGTTCATAATCAGCAACCCGCGCGAAATATCCCAGCCGAAGGTCGCTCGTTGCCAGGATGTCGGCCCAC
>JAQGHT010000758.1 GCA_028291565.1 Planctomycetaceae bacterium
CCCGCCCAGGTCGAAAAACACAGCTTCCTCGCCCGGAACATTGCCCCCTGTGTTGAATGTGGCATCCAGGTTGCCCGACGCCGTGAACCGCGCCACGAGCATGTCTTTGTCGCCGAAGAATGACACGCCCTCTCCCGCCACCACGATGCTGCTCCCTTGCAGCGTCAAGGCGTGTGGAAATTCTGCGGTGTAGCCAAATCCAAGATTGGCGAAGTCCGCAATCGCCAGCCCATTTATCCCGAATGTCGGATCCAGCAAACCAGCCGAGGTGACTTTCAAAACGCCAAAATAGGAATTCCCATTCACATCATTCACTTGTCCAGAAGCGACAATGCTGCCATCGGGCTCGATGGCCATGCCCGTAAAGCCGCCTGCGAAAAAGGACGAGGCAATACTTCCCCCAGCCCCGAAGGTCGGATCAAGAGTTCCATTCGTATTATAACGTGACAGGATACCCTGGGTGATGAACGTCGACGAAACGCCAGCGACGATATATTTTCCATCACTTTGAATGGCCACAGAGTTCGCCACGTCCGATGCCACACCCGACACTGTCGTCAGGTCCGTCACAGTTCGTCCCAGATTTCCAAAATTTGCATCCAACGTGCCTGCAGATAACAGAGTGCGATCCTCAAGTCTCTCTAACCCTTCGTACCCCCTTGAGCGAACTGTTCGGCGAGTTGCCAAACGCTGTGATCCGCGGAGCCGGGTGACAAATTGCTGGAGCGAATTGAAGAACATAGAAATCCTCGTAGGTACAGTTGGGTGAAACGTGGTGGGCGAAGGCGTCGAAGCAAAAGTATGGCACTGTACGGAGCGTGCCGGTTGGAATCTGAATGCGACTGGGAAACTAAAGTCTTGAATTGGGACGTAATTTCATTCTGTCCATTGACATTGGTCTGGGGTCTGGTGAAATCATGTCCCGCGATATCTTTCACCAAATCCCGTTGAGTACAGCGCACAGACTGAGAATCTTGCAAGCAAGACGTGTTTTTCGAATGAACCGGGACGTATTGTCTTTCGCTTCGAACGAACGCAACGTCGAATTCAATTCATTTACATCCGCTCAACAATCACACTGCGAACCGGCGGCTCGAATGAACAAACGCCCATGACCCGACGGTCGGAAACAGCGCACCGTTAACTGTCGAATTCGTATATCGGGTTGCTTCGCCTTCCCAAATCCGACAGTAGTTACTTCGTTATTCCTGAGGGGCCGCTCGGAGATTCTTTCAGAGAAGCCAGCGCGAGCGCATTCTCAGCAGCAATTGATTTAGCGCGGTTTAACTTTGCGCGTTCCGGTTTACAATGATTAATTGTGCCACTGCTTAAACGCTGTACTCGGCGTTTAAGCAGTGCTTTTCACCGCTCCGAATGCACTGCTTAACGACCGAGTACGGTCGCAAAGCAGTGGCACATCACCGGAAGACGCAAAGTTAAACCTGTATAATTCAATTCGCCGTGGTCGCGGTTGCCAATCACCAGACACCGAGCCGCCGACGGCTCGGTGTTTTTTTGCGCGCCCTGGCCAGACAAGTTTGTACCCAATTGGCGAGTCATTTCTGTCGAAGCCGTCCTGTGATTTGCATTTGCTGTAAGAGCGTGCTTGAAATGCCTAATTTCGGGATGGCGAGGCTCCTGCTTTTGAAGTTGCGCTATTTCGAGGCCAAAGCCCGCAGTCCCGTCAGGGACGATCGATAATAGCCCACCGTTTTTAACGGTGGGCTATTATCGAGCGCAATAAATTGGAAAGTCCCTTGGGGACGACAGAAAATGAATTGGGAATCAATGTCGAACAATTTACGAAGAACACAGCGGATCTGTCGTCCCTGATGGGACTTTGAAGTCTTCTCTTTCGTGATCCCACCGTTGAAACGGTGGGCTATTGTCGATCGTCCCTGATGGGACTGGCTGAAAAAGCCGTAACAGTACAACTTCAAAAGCTCCTGCCGAGCCTCGCCCTCTCTTTTCAAACACGCTCTAAAAGTTCGACAACGAATTTTGTCACCACGCCGACCCTATTTTACCAGCACACAGTTCAGCAAGCCAAATTCTGACGAGCATTGGAGACGATTCGCGAATCCCCCGCCACAACGCTCGCCGGGGGTGGTTCAGAGGCTGTGGACACGCTGGGTAAGCTTGGTCGCAGGCGAGGGCCGAAAAGGTGTCTTTTTGCTGACAATCATGTCGTAACTTGTCTCATGTCTTTTCAAATTCTGGATCCGGTGTGACACACCGAATGGCGATGGAATGCCCTCTGAATCACAGCGTATTGGCTTCGAAATGTCGCAAAGCTCAAAAATACTTTCCGGGATCCGCGATGTCGTCGTTCGTCTCTCGCCGCGACCACCGAACGCGGTCAGCTATCAGACATTGTCGCGGATCAAGAACCACAGCTGAAGCGGGGCATCGTATCACTTCTTAATTCAGCCGCGATTCGCCCGTCAGTTTTCGCGTTTCATCAGGAATTCACTGTTTTCGTGTAAGACCAGTGAAACCGGCCGGTAACTCTATGTGTCGAATGCAATGCAATGCAACGACAAACTTAAACTCATCATGACTGATCGCGACGTGATCTAAGTTCTTGCGATCAAGTCATTAAACGCCGTTTCCAGAAGGAGTCCGTCATGAGTCGCCGCATTTCTCCCGTCGACCCGACTCTTGCACAAGGTCCAGTCAAAGATTTACTTGGCAGTATCAAGGCCAAGATTGGCATGGTTCCGAACGCCTTCAAAACAATGGCTCAGGCTCCTGCATTGCTTGAAGGTTATCTGTCGCTCAGCGGAGCGCTCAGTAAGGGGGTTTTGCCAGCTTCAATCCGCGAACAAATTGCATTGACTGTCAGCCAGGCTAACCGCTGTGAATACTGTCTGTCCGCGCACACATTGACCGCCAGGCATGCCGGGTTGAAGCCGGATCAGATCACCGACGCTCGCCAGGGCAAGGCTGAAGATCCGAAGGCTCAGGCGGTATTGAACCTCGTGCATAACATCCTTGAACGACGAGGCGATATTTCCGACGAACAACTGTCCGACGCTCGCAAGGCTGGTGTGGGCGACAGCGAAATCTCTGAAGTGGTCGGTAATGTGGCGTTGATGACACTGACAAACTACTTCAACCAGGTTGTGCGAACGGATATCGATTTTCCGCGCGTCCTCGTAGCAATGTAACAAATGAGTGTTCGCGAAGTAAAACGAAGCGTTGGTGAGGCATCTGGGAATCGTTGCGAGATCATTAGCAGTCCCTCGCCAACGAAGGGGTTACTTCGTGACACAGGTTTTCATATCGAAATCTTGAATGCATTCACGCATTCAACCGAAAAGGGTGGATCGCCGAGTGATGTCTCGCGGTGCCGCTTAATTCAAATAGAGACAAGTCAAATTCATTCAGCAAGTCAAACTCAATCAAAGGGGACAAGTCATGTCAAAGAAACTGGCAGGCAAAGTCGCGTTGGTGACAGGTGGGTCGCGAGGTATCGGAGCCGCCACGGCACGGGTTCTGGCAGAGCAGGGGGCTGATGTCGCAATCAGCTATTCCGCTTCACCCGATAAAGCGAACGCTGTCGTCGAAGAAATCAAACGGCTTGGAGGTCGGGCCGTGGCCTTCAAGGCCGATCAGGCGGACGCGGTACAAGTGAAGGAGCTCGTCAAGAATGTGGCGAAACATTACGGGCGCCTGGACATCCTTGTGAATAACGCCGGTGTCTTTGAGCTGGCCTCTGTGCAAGACGCGGCGGGCGATTCGAGTCGAGTCGATCACCAGCTCGCAGTGAATGTGGGGGGCGTGGTGGCCGCCGTGCGAGCTGCATCCAATCTCCTGGAGGAAGGCGGGCGAATTATCACTGTCGGTTCGGTCATCGCCACACGAGCCGGATTCGCAGGTCTGGCGGACTACGCGGGCACAAAAGGGGCCGTCGTGGGATATACTCGCGGCTGGGCCAGAGACTTCGGCCCGAAAGGGATCACAGTCAATGTCGTTCAGCCTGGTCCGATTAATACCGACATGAATCCCGACAGCGGAGATTTCGCTGGGACTCAGAAGTCTCTGACGGCCTTGGGCCGTTATGGTCGCCCAGAAGAAGTCGCCGTCGCAATCGCGTTTCTCGCCAGTCCCGAGGCAGGATTTATCACTGGAGCCGTTCTT
>JAQGHT010000761.1 GCA_028291565.1 Planctomycetaceae bacterium
GTGAAGACGATCCATCGATCCTCTGGCATGAGTCGACAGGCATCGATGCACAGGGACAGTTCGAATTTCCCTCTCTGCCGCGTGGTGGTGAACTTCAAATCATCGCCCTGTGTGATGACTGGTTGTCGAAATCCACCTTGGAGGAAGCCGAAGGATTCTTCATCACGGGCCAATTGTTTCCCATAGATGCTCCGGAAATATCGATTCAGGTCGAAATGGAGCCCACCGGCACGTTAGAAGTCACGCTCAAAAAACCCGGTGGCTTGCCTCTCGCGGGAGCAACGGTCGGAACCTCGCCGAATCAACTTTTTTACAAAAGCGGCTCGACAGTTCTGGGGGAAGAATTCAATTCCCGAACCGATGTCTTGCGACAATTGACCCCGCGCGAAAAGCGGGAATGGCCATACCCTTCGCTCAACAACAGCCCCTTCGTCCGGAAGACGGACGATTCGGGAAAAGTGATCTTCAAGGGAATCCCGATTGGTCGTAACGAGTCGCTCTCCATTGTGCATCCTCAATATAGTTTACCGATTCAGGACAAAGATCCGTTCGGGAACCGTCGCGAGATCAAATACCAGTTAGATTCCGCCAAGCCCAAACAACTTGAACTCGTCGCTGAAGAATTGGTGACAGCACCCGACAGCGACAAGAAGTGACAAAATGAATCGAACAATCAGGATCGGCGTCCTGATTCTCTGCACTTCCGGAACAAATCCGCAACTTACGAAATCGATTCGTGGAACTTCGCTGTTCCCCGGTGCCGAAGCAGGCTATTCTTTTATTGAGATCTCTCATTCAAAAACCCCGCAAAACTGAGTGCGGGAATTTGCAAATCGTGAATTCCGTTTCGATCGATCTGGAGCAACTTCGATGGCCCTGCAACTCAATCGGCGAACTTTCTTGCGAAGCTCGGGAATCTGTCTCGCACTGCCGCTCCTGGATGCCATGCGACCCGCGTTCGGAGCCGGAGCGAAAGGGGACCTGATTCCCCGCCGCATGGTGGCCATTGAAACGAACATGGGGATCATGCCGCAGTTCTTCTTCCCCGAGAAGGCCGGCTTCGACTACACGTCCACTCCTTATCTGGAACGTCTCGCTGCACATCGGAAGAATATGACGGTGTTTTCGGGTGTCAGTCTGCCTGGCGTGACTGGTGCCCATGCGGCCGAGAAATGCTTCCTGACCGGGACCCCGCATCCGGAACGAGGCGGATTCCGAAACTGGGTCTCGCTCGATCAATACGCCGCGGAACACATCGGCAACCAGACCCGTTATCCGTCACTCACGCTGGCCATGACCAGCGAAGGCGGCTGTACTCTGAGTTACACACGGAGTGGTGCTCCGATTTCCGCCGAGCGAAGTCCGCGAAAACTATTCCAGAAACTCTTCGTGCAGGGCAAGGCTGACGAGATCGAAGCGAATGTCGAGGCGTTACGCCAAGGCAGGAGCATGTTGGACTTTGTCGGTAGCCAGAGTCAACGCTTGAATCGCTCACTTTCCAAAGCCGACCAGCAACGAATGGATCAGTACTTCACTTCGGTGCGTGAGCTTGAACAGCGTCTGCACAGTTCCGAAGCCTGGGAACACAAGCCGAAGCCCAAGGTGGATGCTCAGCCACCGGAAGACAATGAAGACGCTCGTGAATTCGTCAAACGGACGCGGCTGACGTTCGATGTCATGAAGCTGGCATTGCAGACCGATTCCACGCGACTGATCTCATTGTTCGTGGACACGACGGTCATCCACAACATCACGCATCACGGCAATCGGCCGGAAGTCATCGCCGAATTGAAAGCCAAAGAAGAGGGCCAGTTCGATGCTCTCGGCAGCTTCCTGACATGCCTGACGGAAACCAAAGAGGAAGGTCAGACGCTGCTCGACCGGACCATGGTACTGTATGGCACCTGTATGGGCAGTGCGAATTCCCACTCCAATGTGAACCTGCCGGTTTTGCTCGCTGGCGGCGGTTTCAAGCACGGCCAGCACCTGGCGTTCGACCAGCAGAACAATTACCCGCTGACGAATCTCTATCTTTCGATGCTGCAACGACTCGGGGTCGAGACGAATGAGTTTTCGACATCGAAGGGAACAATGACGGGGCTTGAAATGGCCTAATGGCGCAGGGGACTCTCGAGAATGCAAAACAATCGGTGCCTCGCGGAGTCCTAGATGCAGACACGTCAGTAGGACAGGTTTTCAACCTGTCCGTCGCGGGGCAGGGACAGGTTGAAAACCTGTCCTACAGCGTATCACGAGAAAACTTCAGAGAACACGATGCCTTTTGCCAAGCCGCTCTCATTCATTTGCAGCCTCGTTCTGTGGCCGGTTCTGTTGTGTAATCCGGTACACGCAGAGACTTCCAAGTTCTTTGAGACTCACTGTTTCGAATGTCACAACAAAGATCTGCACGAAGGCAATCTTGATCTGACGTCGCTCAAACAGGATCTCTCGAACGCGGACAACTTCGCCCGCTGGCTCAAAATTCACGACCGCATCGAAGCGGGTGAAATGCCGCCCAAGAAGAAGTCGGAACGGCCATCCGCAGCGGATGTCACAAGCGTGTCTCAAGCGTTGAAGCAGTTGCTGATTCAGGCGGAACAATCACGACTGGATCGAGCAGGCCGGACGGCGATTCGCCGGTTGACCCGGGCCGAGTATGAAAACACAATCCGTGACCTGTTCGATATGCCCGGGATTGCACTGCAAGGTGGCCTGCCGGCAGATGGTTCGGCGCATGGATTCGACAAGAACAACGACGCACTGGATATCTCGCACGTCAATCTGGCGAAATACGTCGAGGCCGCCGATCACGCTCTGGATCTGGCCATCGCCACCCAGCCCAAACCCCCGGCGTCGGTCAATCAACGGATCTCATTGGCGACCCAATACATTGTGCAGGT
This sequence comes from Planctomycetaceae bacterium, assembly GCA_028291565.1. GTDB lineage: Bacteria > Planctomycetota > Planctomycetia > Planctomycetales > Planctomycetaceae > JAKFVC01. The sequence continues at coordinate 2,901 of JAQGHT010000761.1, forward strand.
GATCTTGTTGAATGGCGATGCCGTCTTATTGAAGGACCAGAAGCCTGACCCAAACTTTCCCCCGGCCGGCGAACAAGGGCACATCGACCACGGTGCACACGGACGGATGGGTTCTTTCTCCGAGAAGAGCTCTGTCGGGGTGTTTCGCCACGAGGATGAATCATTCAATCCTTACTTTCAGGAGTTCGCGACGCTCTATCCCGGACGATATCGGATTCGGGCTTCGTTCTGGAGTTTTGGCTGGGACAAGGGCAAAGTCCTGCCCGCACGGGGCACTGAAGCCGCTCGGCTTTCGGCCGTTCAACTGACGGAAAATGGACGTGGCGGTGGCCATCCCAGCTATGTTCTGGGTTACTATGAGGCTCCGTCACTGAAACCAAAGGTGCACGAGTTTGTCACGTGGCTGAACTTCAAAGAGACCCTCGGTTTCAACGCCGCGTCTCTGGCCCCAGTCCATAATTACAATCGCAAGGGTAGGGCGATGGCCTTCACGGGGCCCGGTCTCAGTTGCGACTGGCTGGAAGTTGAGGGCCCGCTGAACGAAGTCTGGCCACCGCGCAGCCACCAGGCTTTGTTTGGAGATCTTCCGCTCGTTGAGTTCAAGCCTGCGGAACATGCTGGCATGCGTCCGCCAACCCGCAAGCCGATTCGGCAAGAGATCCTCGGTGCCAAGAATCAAGCCGGACAAGTGGCGGGCATCTGGACCGTGCAGAGTGCACAACCGCTCGTCGATGCGGATCGATTGCTGGCCTCATTCTTGCCCAAGGCCTTCCGCCGACCCGTCGAGGCCTCTGTGCGACAGGAGTACGTCGCCCAGGTCGCTGCAAGATTGAAGGCGGGAGACTGTTTCGAATCGGCGATGCGCTGGACTTATCGGGCGGCATTATGTTCGCCGGATTTTCTGTATCACATTGAAGAGAAAACGCAACTCGCCACCACAGGCGGTAACCCTTCTGAAAAGGAAGCGGCTCCAACAGTCGACGATTATGCCTTGGCCTCTCGGCTGTCATATTTCTTCTGGAATTCGATGCCCGACGAAACACTGACCA
>JAQGHT010000774.1 GCA_028291565.1 Planctomycetaceae bacterium
TGGATTCGATATCTGGGTCCAGGCCATTGATCAGCAGACAGCCCCCACAGATGTCAAAGTCGAAGTGGACTGGCTGGTTGTTGGTGCGTAAGACAGTGAAGTTGTGATCGCTCTACACCCAAAAAGGAAACTTACGCATGTTTTCACCGTCATCTCGGAAGAAGCTGGGTTTCACGCTGGTGGAACTGGTGGCCGTCACAAGCATCGTGGCTGTTGGAATGTCTGTTTCATTGCCGGGTATTCAAAAAGTACGCAACCAGGCGAGATTGACCGCGTGTAAGAACAATCTCAAACAGCTGGGCCTGGCAATGCACAACTACCATGACACAGTGAACGCATTGCCGCCAGGATGGGTCATTAAGAGCACGAAAGCCGAAGCTGGCCCCGGATTGGGCTGGGGCACCATGATTCTGCCATACATGGACCAGGTTGCGATATATAACCAAATCAATTTCAGCGAGCCGCCCAAGGTCGATAAGCTGACTCAAACCAGCATCCCCGGATACCTCTGTCCCGAAGATACCGCCGCGGCATTGAACTCGGTTCGCGGCAAATACGCGACTTCGAATTACTCGGGCAGTTCGGGGGATCAATTGCTACCGGGCAGCGTAGATTTGCCCGATCCAGGGACTGACGCTGCGAAGAAATTATCGACGGGACTGTTTTTTCATAACAGCTGCGTCCGTTTCCGCGATATCACAGACGGCCTGAGCAACACCTTTATGCTGGGTGAAAAATCGGTATCCTCAGCAGCCGGAATCTGGATGGGAGTCCGCAGCAATCAGAATGCGGGAGACAGCGTTACCGATTGCAACCACCGGTCAAAGCTGAATGCCGTCATTCATTCGTTTTCGAGCCAGCACGGCGGCGGAGCTCATTTCCTGCTCGGCGACGGATCGGTCCGGTTTATCGCGGATACCATCGAATCCAAGGAAAGCACGGACAAGCCGAACGGAACTTATCAAAAGCTGGCGAACAAGAACGACGGACAAATCTTGGGTGAGTTTTAGCGAACCTGTTGCACCTTCGAGGAGTATTCGACATGCGTCCGCCATCTCGGAAGAAGTTGGGTTTCACGCTGGTAGAATTGGTCGCCGTCACGAGCATCGTGTCGGTTGGCTTGTCTTTGGCCTTGCCGGGAATCCAGAAGGTGCGTAATCAGGCACGGCTGGCGTCCTGCAAGAATAATCTCAAGCAGCTCGGTCTGGCACTGCATAACTATCACGACGTCTATACCCGATTCGCGCCGGGCTGGATTATCAAACAGACGAAGGCTGATGCTGGACCGGGATTCGGTTGGGGCACGTCAATCTTGCCCTTCCTGGACCAGGCTCCGCTTTATAGTCAAGTCAATTTTAACGAACCAGAGAAATTGGACGCAGTAGGACAAGTCGTAATCCCAGCGTACCTCTGCCCTGAAGACACGGCCGCGCCTCTCAATTCGATCCGCGGCAAATTCGCGATTTCCAACTACTCGGCTAGCTCAGGCGACCAGCTTCTGCCGGGCAGTGTCGACTTACCGGATCCGGGTACTGAGGCGGCACGCAAGTTATCGACCGGATTGTTTTTTCATAACAGCTCGGTCGGACTTCGCGATATCACCGACGGGGCGAGCAATGTCTTCATGATCGGCGAAAAATCGGTAAAGTCCGCGGCGGGAATCTGGGTGGGTGTCCGCAGTAACCAGAACGCAGGCGACAGCGTCACGGACTGCAACCATCGCTCGAAATTGAACTCCGTGATTGATTCCTACTCCAGCCTGCATGGAGGCGGTGCGAATTTCTTGATGGCGGACGGTGCCGTCCGGTTTGTCGCCGACACGATCGATTCCAAAGAATCCACGAACAAGCCGAACGGCCTGTATCAGAAATTGGCCCACAAAAGCGATGGACAAGCCCTTGAAGAGTTTTAGATGAGGCTTAGGAATTTTGTCATTTGTGAAATGCCCTTTCGCCCCAAATGAGCAACGACAATACTCGCAGAAGCGCCATAACCAATTATTGCGAGGATCAGCCTCCGACCTGAGCGCCGATTGGGACTTATGGGACCAATACGTCCCATAAGTCCCATTATTCCATTGAATCGCCGTAAGTCTTTTCCCACTGAGACGCGCCACGTCGGATTCGAACAGCGCCACTTCAAAAGTTGTCCTTCTCGCCAGCTTGATGCCTGCTCAGGCCGACAAATTCATGACTTCCCGCGGTCCAGGCAGTCCGGTCACGGTTTGCACCAACCGGTGATTGCTGTGGAAGGCTCGAACTGAACGGCCACGCCAGACGAGAATCTTCATCCCTAGTGGACCTTTAATCCACAATTTGAAGACTCCACCACGCCACGGACACAACCAATCCATCAGCGGAGCCAGTATCAGCCCCCACATTCCCAGCAGCAGGGCTTCAATCATGCCCCCCTGCTCTTCCCATTCGGGACAGACGGATTGAGCACACTGCAGTGGGCAATTCCAGGTTCCCAACAGCATGAACCCCAGCCACAACTTCCATGTGATCTGGGAGTTGCTGATGAAGGTTTCACGATAAGTCCCGAGTAAAGCGATGGCCAGCAGGCAGGCCAGCAGCTTCGAATTGGGCGCCCACCAGGTGGAAGCGATCAAATAACCACTCCAGCTGATGACCAGTAGCTTTCGCAGCCACCGCATAGACCGGGCACGCAACATCACTTTACCCGTCGACGCCGCCGTAAACGCGAATGTCGGGACAGAGTGTGGCAGATGACCAGCCGATTCTTCAATTCGCTGGGCGAAGGCTGCAAGCACTGACGATTCCGTTCGCAATTTGATGTTCATGATATGAGTAACAACGGCAGAGGCGAAGCAAAGGATCATCGATATCAATGCAGACCCGTCTGAATACCGTCCAGGTTCGCGAGATTTCGAGAGTTTTCGGCAAATCCGTTGATACAACGGCTTTTGCCGGTCGACCGAGACTTTCCTTTGAACCACGCCGAGCGCGGTTTTCGGACGCCGAATTACGCGTAGCCAAGGTTGCCGAACCTTGCGTATCGAATCAGACTCGGAGCGAACCGCTCCCAATCTCTGGCGAGATTGGCTACAGAAATCTCTCTGGGCGTTAGGGGTTCCGACTGCGTGAAGTTTGCAGCCAACGCACGCCGCGCGTATCATACCGGCAAACCGTCAGCCGCCTTGATTCCAGGGCAGACTGACCTTCATTTCTGATAGTGACTCCAGGAACTGCAACATGATTCAACGTCGTGATTTTTTACAAGCCACCCTGGCTGCCGGTGCCGCCTGCCTGGCTCCGTTCGGGGCGACTTCATTGCTCGCGGCTGACAAGAAACCGATCAAGATGCTGATGCTGACCCAAAGCGTGGGTTTCAAGCATGGATCAGTCAATCGGCCCGAAGGACAGCTCTCTCCCGCGGAAATCGCAGTCACGCAACTGGGCCAGCAGAGCGGGTTATTTGAAGTTCACTGCACACAAGACGCGGCGGCCGATTTCACCAAGGAAAACTTGCAGAAGTATGATCTCGTCTTCTTCTATACGACGGGCAAGCTGCCGATCAAGGACGCCGACCTGGACTATTTCTTCAAGGAATGGCTGCCGGCCAAGGGGCATGGTTTCATCGGAGCCCACTCCGCAACCGACACGTACGGTGATTATCAACCCTATTGGGACATGATCGGCGGCACGTTCGATGGGCACCCGTGGGGTTCCGGAACGACGGTCACGATCAATGTCCACGAACCCAAGCATCCCGCGGTGTCGATGTGGGGCGAGGAATTCAAGATTAAGGACGAGATCTACCAATACAAACACTGGCAGCCAGAAAAGGTCCGGGTGCTGATGAGTCTGGACATGTCTCGGTGCGAACCCAAAGGCGACCGGCACGTTCCCGTCTCGTGGGTCAAACAATATGGTGACGGCAAGGTGTTCTACACCAATCTCGGCCACAATCCAGAAACTTGGGCCAACAAAACCTTCGTGAAACATCTGGAAGGTGGCATTCGCTGGGTCCTGGGCTTGGAAATCGGCGAAGCCACACCCAACCCTGAACTGTCCAAAACGGAAGATGCGAAAGCCAAGGCGGAGAAAGCAAAACAGGGGAAATAATCAGGGAATGCGAATTTCGCGACCCAAGTTCTAAGAAACGCGACCGCTCAGCGAAGTTTATCCAGTCAACCAATGGGCCCTCGTTTGTGAACCCGGATTTTGCTCCGCGCACGGCGGACAATCCTGTTCACTTATGCACGTAAGACAAATTCGGCGGCGAGATCGATCTCGTAGTCAGTGTCCCATCGCAAAATCCAGTTTCACTTTTGAGGGTCCCATCATGTTGAGGCGCAGAGCGTCGGTTTCTACCGGCATCGTCTTGAGTCTGTGTATCCTGGGAGGCTTGGGTTGGTCGTTACTGGGCTTGCAGGCCAAGCCCAATACGGCCATCGACACACTGCATCCGGCCAAGCCGGTGTTCCTGTATGTCTGGGACGGCCTGGCCGCCCATCAGAAATCATGGGATGCGACTGGTGCCAAAAAAGCCTTGATCGACTCGGGTCTGGGCGCGCAACTCGACAAACTGCTGTCGTTCGTCGCGAACGAAACTGGTGAACCGGGCGCGGAACTGGCTCACAAGATCTTCCTGCAGCTGTTCGACAAAGGTGCCTCAATCTCGGTTGCGATGGGCGAGTCAGACGGTCCGCCAGCTCCGCAGGTGACACTCATCCTGCACGGATCAGCGAGCTTTGAAAAGCAATTGAATCAATTGCTTCTGGCTGGACCTTTGAAGGACTTGAATCCCAAAACCGAAACGATCGGAGGCCGCAAGGTCACGCGAGTTGCGATTCCCGATGCTGCTGGCGCCGAAGTCGGCTGGTGGTCGGACGGCGGACATTTAGTCATCGCCGGTGGAATCAAAGGGATTGAAGCAGCCCTGGCAGTCGCCCAAGGCAAAGCGGCCAATCTGACAACCAACACGATCGTCCAGAAACTGCGGATCAGCAAGGATTTTGACGTCGCCTCCGTGGGCTTGATGGATGTCAAATCGCTGCTGGACCTGGCTCGGAACATTCCATTGCCAGAAACGGCTCCGGGAGCTGAACGCCGCACAGTCGGAGACATTCTGAAAATTGCAGGTATCGACAAGGTGGGACTGGTATCGGGACGCTGGGGTTTCCGGGGCGAAGCGATCTGGTCTGACACCACCATGGAAGCCCCTGCACCGTTGACGGGGTTGATGGCATTATTTGATCAAAAGTCACTCACAGTCGCCGAACTACCCGCCATTCCGGCGAATTGCGAGCAATTCTCACTGATTCGACTTGATGGATCGAAGTTTTACGACGCCTTGCTGAAAGCAGCTCATGAAGGCTTTGAAAAATTCGCTCCACCCGATGCCCCACCTCTGGACCAGTTGCTCAGCCAGGCCAATGCCATCATTGGGTTCGATCTGAAAGCCGATCTATTTGAACCGCTTGGCGAGACGGTAGCGTTCTATATGGAGAGCGGCTCGCTGCTGCCCACAGCCACGCTGCTGGTCAAACTGGATGATGCTGCAAAACTGAAAGAGACACTCGGTAAGCTGGAAGAACAAGTGATCGCGCTGGCCGGCAAGGAACTTCAGGAAAACGTTCATTTCCGCACCAAGGACTATGCGGGTGGCCGGACTGTTCACATCGTTCAAATCTCGGGCCAGGCGCTCTTCAGTCCGTCCTGGGTGGTTGACGGCGACTGGCTGGTGATTGGCACGACGCCACAATCCGTGGAAGCCTATCTCAAACGAGTCGACGGGAAGCTCCCCAAATGGAAGCCCTCTGCTGATCTCGTGACCGCTCAAAAGATGATGCCCCAGAAATTCGTCTCGCTTTCTTATTCAGACCCGCGCAGTGGAATTCGCAGTGTCCTGGGACTGGCGCCTTCGGGAATCGCTCTGGCGGAAATGGGAATTTCGGAGATTCGGAAGCAACGCCAACGCGCTGGCCAGGATGTCGATGAAACCGCGGAGTTTCCAATTACGCCCGAAGATGTCCCGGTCGCGGAAGAAGTCACCGCCTCCCTGTTTGCCAATGTCGGTGTCTGCACGGTCGATGCGGAAGGCATTCACTGGTATACGCGCAATTCGATTCCCGGAATGCCAATCCCGGGTGCTCCAGGTGGCAGTGGTGGCGTGGAAAGCGTCGGGGTTGTGGCGGTCTTGATCGCCTTACTGCTGCCCGCTGTCCAACAGGCGCGCGAGGCGGCCCGGCGGACTCAGGACAAGAATAATATGAAGCAGATCGGGCTGGCGCTGCACAATTATCACGACACGACTGGCAGTTTTCCGCAGGGCGCGAAAGAGAACGCAGAATTGAAAAAGCCGGAAGAACGCTTGAGCTGGCTCGTTGAGATTCTGCCTTATCTCGACCAGGCCCAGTTGTATAACATGGTTAAACAGGATAAGGGCTTTGCGGACGAAGAGAATAAAAACGCCTTTTCGTCCAGCCTCGCGGTGTTCATGAACCCCAGCCAGGCCAAATTCCCGGATCTGAAAGGCTATGGCCCGACGACCTATGTGGGAATGGCCGGAGTAGGCAAGGACGCGGCGACGCTGAAAATCGACGACCCGAAAGCGGGGATCTTCGGTTACGACCGGAAGACGAAAATTCGCGATATCACAGACGGCACGTCCAATACGATCATGGTCACGGAATCCGACAAGGATATCGGCCCCTGGGCGAATGGCGGTCCGGCGACGATCCGCGGTTTGGCCAACAAGCCGTACATCAATGGTCCTGACGGCATTGGACGTAATGGCGTTGGGGGCGTACACGTCCTGCTGGCCGATGGGTCCGTCCGATTTGTCTCGCAAAACATCGACAACGCAGTTCTTGAAGCACTGGCAACCAAAGCCGGTGGCGAAGTGGTTGGTGATTTTTAGACCCGGAAATGATCGGCACATTGATCATTGTCGTAGACGTTGCGTCTCGCCGCTGAATTCTGGCGGAAGGCCCTGGCAATGTTGCGGCAGTGAAAATCGCGCCGAGGCCCTTTTGTAGCCCATCTCGCCAGAGATGGGGGCAGCTTGCTCCGTCTCTGGCCTGATGCCCAAGGTTTGGCAACCTTGGCCACGTGGAAATCAGCGTCCCCTCAAACCTCTTGTGCACGTCTTCTGTAGGGTCATTTCAGTATGTCACAATCGATTCCGAGTCGGCGGGCCGCAGTTTCTTCTGGCATTATTCTGTCACTTGCGGCTCTGACAGCGATCGGCTGGGCGGGGCTGGGGTTCCAGGGAACGACCAAGACCGAAAAGCCGACGACCACCAAGCCGGCTACTGAAAAACCGAAAGCTGAGAAGCCGAAAACGGAAAAACCCGCCGGCCAGAAGCCGGTGACCGAAAAGCCCGCAACAGAAAAACCTGCCACTCAAAAACCTACAACTGAAAAGCCGAAACAGCCAAAACCGGTTGGTTCAGCGACTACGGCCAACTCCGCGGTCGTCGATAAACTCCTGCCAGCCAAACCCGTGTTTTTGTATACTTGGGATGGTTCGGAAGCACATCAAAAAGCCTGGGATGCCACGGCTCTCCAAAAGGCACTCGTCGGATCAGGTTTATATAAAGCATTCGAGAAGCTGTTCTCGCACTTCTCCATCAAATTTCCCGGTACCGTCGAACCAGTCCTCGATCGGCTGATCGTCCGCGCAATCGCGAAAGGGGCGTCAATTTCCGTTGCGATCGAAACGATTTCCGACCAACCCGCCGTGCAAGTGACCCTCGTTCTACCGGGAGCCGCGGACTGTATTGTCGACATCGAAAAGCTTGCGACGGAATTCGCGGAGGCCCCTGAATTTGAAACGATCTCAGATCGAAAAGTATCGCGCATGGCCATTCCGATCCCCTTCCTCGACGGTTACAAAATTGGCTGGTGGACCGAAGGCGAGCACCTCGTCATTGCGGGCGGACTGCAGGCTATTGAAGCAGCAATTGATGTCGCCTCCGGCAAGTCGGCCAATCTTTCCTCGAATGCCGCAGTTCAGAAACTAAGGAAATCGGCCGATTTCGATGTCGTGTCAGTCAGTCTGATTGATCTGAAGGGACTTCTGGATCTCGTGCGAAACGTGGATTTTCCAGAGCTGGTTGGATCCGATAAGACGCCCGTTAAGATCGGAGAACTTTTAACGATCGCGGGTGTGGACAAGCTGGGAATGTTGACCGAGCGATGGGGCTTCAAGGGAGAAGCTATCTGTGTTGAATCGGATCTGGAAGTTCCCACTCCCTTAACAGGGCTGATGACGCTGTTTGACCAAAAACCTCTCACTCTGAAAGAGTTGCCGGCGCTCCCCTCCACCTGTGAATACTTTCTGTTGACTCGGCTCGA
>JAQGHT010000797.1 GCA_028291565.1 Planctomycetaceae bacterium
GGCCGCCGCGGTTGAAAATGCGTAGTAAAATGCATAGTTTTGTTCTTTACCCCGAAGGGGTTGTACAACAAAGCCCAGGGTTCGCCATGTAATCGTGGCGTACCCTGGGGATGTCGAAAGTTGAGTCGTCGTACCCTGAATGGGTTCCACAAGGTGAGGCTAGATTGTGGAACCCATTCAGGGTACGGACAAGAGCCGTCCGGCATTACAATTGCGACTTTCCTTGTCTTGATTAGCGTTAATTAGTGCAAATTAGCGTTCCACCTCCCCCCCTGTTTTTCCAAGGTTACGCGTGAAAGCGAGTGAAAACACATTCGTAATGGAATCAAACCGCGGGCTTTGCTGCGTGGACTGTTGTCTCGAAATTAATCAACTGATTTTGTTAAAGCGCCTTACTGTCGGAATTATTGGTCATGACGCTCTTGCGAGTATCGTTATTGAACAGGTGTCACCAGCGTGAAAAGGCATTTCACAAATAACAAATGATCACATCTGAAGTTGAAAACTTATAACAGTTACTGATGTGCTGAATGGGAATTTCTGATGGCCAGAGCTCGACTCGACAAGACGCTTGCTGACTATGTCGTGATTGCGATCAGCCCGGCTTTGATTATGACGTTGGTGGGTAGCCTGGTCTTCTTTCTGCTGACTGTCGGCTACCGGGGCCAGTTTGAGTCGCGAATGCACTGGATCATGTTCTGGTTCGTGTTTGGCGCGGTCCTGGTCGCGCGGATTGCGATTGAAGAGGGCAAGGAACGGGCGAGGATATTCGGTGTCGTCCTGTGTGGGGCCGTGGCGTTCGGTGTCATGCGCTTCATCGACGCAGTCTTCCTGGCTTGGACGCTGCTTGCCGTCGTGTGGTGGTGCTCGTCGAAATTGACGTGGGATTGCACGTTAATTGATGAATCCGAAGACGCCTCGGGCGAAGGACTGTTACAAACTGCGGGCTTCAATACTGCCGATGGGGCCGCCACCCCGGACAGCCAGACCGGCCCAGAAGCCGCGCAAAGGATTGTTGGTACGACTCGTGCGGACAGGAAATCAAAGTCTTTGCGAGCCAGCGAAGAGCGTGAACACATCAATACGACGATCGAAGATTCCATCTCCGAGGATTCGGAGAGCGGGAAATCTCGCCCCCATGCGCCGGGGTTGTGGGTCGTATACTTTTCACTTGCGGCACTACCTCTGTTCGGGGTCGGGCAACTATTCATTCCCGCTCAAGAAACGGATCGTCGAGCGTATGCGTTTCAATTGCTGGCTGTTTATGTTGCATCGGCGATCGCCTTATTGCTAACCACCAGCTTTCTCGGTTTGCGACGCTACTTGCGTCAGCGCAAATTGGAAATGCCAGCAGTAATGACCCGCACCTGGCTGGGAATGGGAACGGTTCTGCTGGTAGCCATTTTGCTGCTGGCACTCTTGATCCCGCGTCCACAGGGAGAGTACACGCTGACGGCGCTGATCGACAAGATTGATGCCAAAGTACGGAAAGCCTCGAAGTTCGCGGTCCTCAAAAATGATCGCGCTGCTGGAGAAGGACGCCGAATCGGCGATCAGGATCCGCAAGCCAAACAGCCCGGCCAGGGCCAGCCACCCGGTCATCAACAACCGGGCGGGCAGGGCGATGGGAAAGCTCAGCCCGGACAACCAGGTGATCGCGACGGAAAAGGTGATGACAAATCCGCGGACAAGAGCGGCGGAAAACAAGCAGGTAAGGGGACTGATCAATCCCACAAACAAGCCGATCCCAATTCTGGCAAACCCGATCCGCAAGACAATGCCGCTGGACAGCAACGTCCCAACGAACCTCAACAAAATGGAGCTCAACAAGGCAATCCTCCTCAAAAACCCGATCTCGCACAACAAGCTCAGCAGGCCAATCAGGCACAAAAACCGCAGCCCCCTGACCAGGCTCAGCAGCCTCAACAGGCTGCGGCGAACAACCCCGCTCCAGCAAATACTTCCACGTCAGCCGTGGCGAGTCTGCTGGCGATGCTGGCTCCCTTGATGAAGTGGATACTCTATGGGCTGCTGTTGTTAGTCGGAATCTTTTTCCTGATTCGATACTGGCCGCAATTGGTCGAAATTCTGGCGAAACTCTGGGCCGAGCTGTTGAGTCTGTTCGGTCGTCGCCCGAATCCGGCAGCCGGGACCGACGAGAGTCAAGTGGCATCCACAGTCCGAAATGTCCGCCCATTCGCGTCCTATGTCAATCCGTTCTCCAACGGCACGGCAAACCGCATGTCACCTCCCCAGCTCGTGCGCTATACCTTCGAGGCACTCGAGGCATGGGCGCGCGAAACTGTTGTCGAGCGACCACCAGAACAAACGCCCTTGGAGTTTGCGGACGAACTCGGCCGGCGCGTGCCGATGATCGCGCAAGAAGTTGCTCAGACAACGCGACTTTACATGCATCTCGCCTACTCCCGTGAACCGCTCTCTCGAGACCGTCTGGAAGTTCTCGAACGCATGTGGCGTCGATTGGAAGTGTGATTAAGGACTGGAGAATCAATAACTGTCGGAAGTATGTACCGAGAGTCGAAAGTTTGTAGACGAAACAGTGCATTAACAACCGTATCAGATGTTCCGAAACCTGTGACAGCGAAATGAGAATTTGCTCCCTTCCCCGAAGGGGATGCGTCAATAGCCCAGGGTTGCTGCGCGTAGCAGCTACCCTGGGTAGATCCCATAAAATACCGTTCTACCCCAACGGGGTTACGCTCTGCGGAGACCTGATTTCGACAGGGGCAACCCCGTTGGAGTTGAGGGGTAGAGAACACGGGGAACACTCAACCCAGGGTAGCCGCTGCGCTGCAACCCTGGGCTATTGACGGATCCCCGTTGGGGAACGGCAGACTTCAAACGCCCATTTGAGAATTTGGGGACACAGGGTGATCTTGTGAGTGTCAATACGATTGGATAATGCACTCTAATGATCGCTTAAGTTATAGCGGTTTAACTTTGCGTCTTCCGGTGATGTGCCACTGCTTTGCGACCGTACTCGGTCGTTAAGCAGTGCGTTCGGAGCGGTGAAAGGCACTGCTTAAACGCCGAGTACAGCGTTAAAGCAGTGGCACAATTAATCATCGTAAACCGGAACGCGCAAAGTTAAACCGCTCTAGCGGGAGAACTGGATGTCGTGAATCTCCCCCCACGGAATCCCGTGTTCCCGATTCTGGAATAGGACGTAGATGAAGTGCTGATCCGTATCCAACACCTGCACCCGCACGAAACTTTCGCCTTTGGCCGTGATAATGTCGACAAGCTTCCCGATGAGATTCGGATTCAGCGTCACTGACGAGCGAGCATCGGCCGACGCCGTCAGCTGGCCGTGAATTCCGGCCTCGGTGAGTCCTGGTGTCGCGCACATCGCA
>JAQGHT010000832.1 GCA_028291565.1 Planctomycetaceae bacterium
GTTCGTTTTATAGCGGTTTAACTTTGCGTCTTCCGGTGATGTGCCACTGCTTTGCGACCGTACTCGGCCGTTAAGCAGTGCATTCGGCGCGGTGAAAAGCACTGCTTAAACGCCGAGTACAGCGTTAAAGCAGTGGCACAATTGATCATCGCAAATCGGAACGCGCAAAGTTAAACCGCTCTAAATCGAATCCTGAATCAGTCTTAGCCGCGCGACATGTCGCTAGGCTACCTTCACAACTTTGCCGATGCAACATGGAAATGGAATTTCCGTGGATTTGACGATCCAACCCGGCAGTGCTGCCAGAACCTCAAGCATCGTAAGAAAAGTTCACCCGTGGCCGGCCGGCTTGCCGTCCACAGATGGTACTTGATGCACTTCAACGATTCGGCCGATCATACGCAGTCCGATCGAAATCGCTCGAATCAGTTCGCAATTTCGGCGACCGCCGCGATCGTTCGTTTCCCTTCCAAAATCCGCATTTCATGGCCTTTCGAGACCACAAGCAATGCGCCATCGAATCCGAATTCTTTGGCGAGAGATTCCATTCGTCGATTCAGTTCATGCATTTCAGCCAGGCTGGGACCCATCTGTTTCTCTTTTGATCAGGACGCAAGGACTGCACGCGACCGAGAGAAAGACGTCGGACCAGCGCTCCCGGACCCCAGGCACCAGGTCGGCTTGAGAAGTATTCAATCACGGCTGTGATCGTCTCAGGAGTGGCCCCGTTGGAGAGCGGCCGGGGGGCACTCTACGCCGTTAACCCTTTCAATGACCGACAAAATGCGGATTTAGCCACAGATCCACACAGATGAAACACAGATCTTTTCAATGCGTAGGGAACCGAGGTGAGTAGGAGAATGGATTTGATTTGAACCATTTGACGTCCCCCAGCAATGCTGCAGTCAATTCCAGATTGATCGTTCTGCATTGGAGGTTGGTTAACGGGACGGAGCGTGTGACGGACAGGAATGTCCATCCTACTTCACCAAGTTCGCCTCGATCCTGGCCCCCAAAATGACTTGCATTACCTTACACCTTTTGATGTAAGGTCTCTCGTGGTCGAATTGACGTGGGGCAGTTTCAATCGAGAAGGAGGGCGTTTTCGTCATGAGTTCCATGCAACAACGGGTCGCTCTTCACCAAGGCCCTGAAGAGTGGCATCGAATGGCAAGGCTTCTCACTCGACGTGCTACGCGCAATCAAAGCCCCCGTCCTGATCGCGTGCGGTGATCACGACCTGATCCCTATCGAACGCTGCGTGGAACTGTCGCGCAGCATTCCCAACGCTCAACTGGCGGCCATCCCCAATGCCAGCCATTTCGTACTCTTCTCCGAGCCCGAGAAATTGCTGCCTGCCATCGCCGCCTTTCTCGATGCGCCCACTCCGAAGATGCCATTGGCCACGTTTAAAACCGGCTACTATCCCGGTGTGACCAGGTAAGGATCGGCGTATCAATAACTGTCGGAAGTTGGCTACGGCCTTTCAGGTTATCGACGGGCAAGAGTGCCCATCCTACGGCACTTATTGCTGCGCAAATCCTAAGTTGACTATAGACAGGCGTGCCATCTTGATTATGGATCAATTATCGGATGTTCTGACAGCGATTTCACATCCCTCACGGCGGGCCATCATCGGGCGGCTCGTGGCTGGACCCGCGCGATTTACCGATATCGCCAAGCCGTTTGAATTGTCACTCAACGCAATTACGAAACACCTCAAACTCCTGGAGCGTGCGGGGCTGATTTCTCGCGAAAAACAGGGCCGCGAAGTGCTCATTTCATTCCGCCCTGAACCGCTACGGCTGGTCTCGGGATGGGTGCATGAGTATGAGCAGTTCTGGAGCGAACGATTGGATCAATTTGAAGAGCACTTCAGGAAAAAAAGGAATAAGAGCAATGAAACTCGAGATGAAAACGATTGACCTGGAACTCACGCGCACCATCCCGGCCTCTCCCCAAGAAGCTTTCGACGGATGGCTCGATCCGCAATGCCCGGGAACTCCCTGGAATGTGGCCGCCAAGCTGGTTCTTGACGCCAAAGTGGACGGACTGTTCTACTGGCTGTTTATCAACGAGGCTGGCGCAGAAAAGCCCCATTACGGGCGCTTCACCATCCTCGATCGTCCGCTGAAGGTCCAATACACGTGGATGTCGCTCCATACGCGCGGCCTCGAATCGCTCGTGACCGTGACCTTTCAGAAACAAGGCGAGGTCACGCTCCTGACACTCCGCCACGAGAATCTGCCGGATGACGAATACGGACGAGGTCACGAAAAGGGCTGGGGCTACCTCTTAAGCCAATTTGCGGATCACTTTTCAGAGCGATCGTGACTATCGTAGCCCTTAATGCTTGAGATACTTGCTCGTCAAGGATTGCTTCGCTCCCAGCAACTCTTTCGGCGTTCCTTCAAAAATGATTTGACCGCCTTTGTTGCCACCTTCCGGGCCCATGTCGATGATCCAGTCGGCGCTGCTGATGACATCCAGGTTGTGCTCGATGACGATGACCGTGTTGCCGCCTTCGACGAGGCGATTCATGATTTCGATCAGGTGCGTAATGTCGGACATGTGCAGACCCGTCGTCGGTTCGTCCAGGACATAGATGCTGCCCTGTTTGTGCAGTTCACTGGCGAGTTTGATGCGTTGACATTCTCCGCCGGAAAGGGTGCTCAATGGTTGGCCGAGGGTCAGGTAATCCAGCCCCACATCGCTGAGTGCCTGGAGTTTCGTGGCGACGCCGCGGATTTTGAAAAAGTCCAACGCGTCGCGGACGGTCAGTTCCAAGACGTCGGCGATGGATTTGTCCTGGTATTTGTATTTCAGAACCTCTTCTTTAAAGCGTTTGCCCTGACAAATCTCGCAGGGCAGGGCCACGCCTTCCATGAAGGCAAGGTCGGTGTACGTGACGCCTAACCCCTGGCAATTGTCACATGCGCCTTTCGAGTTGAAACTGAATTGACTCGCCTCGACTTTGTTCGCCGCGGCAAAGGCTTTTCTTACGTCGTCCATGATTCCCGTATAGGTCGCGGGATTCGAACGACTCGAGACGCCGATCGGGGCCTGGTCAATGACGACGGCTTCGGGATGTTGCTGCAGAAAAGCTTCGTTGATGAGTGAACTTTTGCCCGAACCTGCAACACCGGTGACGACGGTCAGGACGCCCGTGGGAAGATCCACGCTGACGTTTTTAAGATTATTAAGGTTGGCTTTGCGAACCGTGAGCTTGCCGGTGGATTTGCGAAACTCGGACTTGATGGCCACGTTGCGGTTCAAGAATTGGGCGGTCAGGGTTTTGGCCTTGGTCAATCCCTGATAGGTCCCTTCGTACACAATCGTGCCGCCTTGCGTCCCCGCGTGTGGCCCCATGTCGACAATGTTGTCGGCAACGGTCATGACGGAGGGGTCGTGTTCGACAACGAGTACTGTGTTGCCCTTGTCTCGAAGCGACTGCAGGAGTTCGTTCATGCGATGCACATCACGGGGGTGCAGACCGACGCTTGGTTCATCGAAAATGTAAATGGCATCCACCAGGCCGCTCGTCAGATGTTTGACAATCTTGACGCGTTGGGATTCGCCGCCCGAAAGGGTATCTGTTTCGCGGCTTAACGAAAGGTATTCGAGACCGATATTGACCAATTGTTGCAGGCGTTCGGTAAGGCCCTGCAGAAGGGGCGCGGCTTCAGGAATGGTGATGGTTTGCAGCACGCGAAGCAATTCGTCCACCTGCATGTCCGAGAGCTGAGCAATGTTGTAACCCTTGATTTTGCAATGGAGCGCGGCTTGACTGAGACGCGCCCCTTTGCAGAGTGGACAGGTCATCATCGTCAAATAGGGTTCGACGTTTTTTCGCGTGCGTTCCGACAGGGTTTTAATGTCCCGCTGGATATACGATTTATTGATTTTTTCCATGATGCCCTGATACGTGGCATTGATGGAGTTTTCGCCGACCGTGAGCTTGAATTTCAAGTCCTTGCCGTGGAGCAGTAAGTCCATTTCTTTGGCGGTATATTTCGACAACTTCTTGTCATTCTCGAAAAAGCCCGAAGTCCGATAAGCCGAGTTATCCCATTTCGAGAAAAAGGGAACCTGCACGGCGTCCTCGTTCAGCGATTTGGACATGTCCAGAAAGGATTCCGCATTGATACTGAGTTTGCGCCCGATGCCATGACATTCGGGACACATGCCTGCGGGGTCATTAAAGGAAAACGAATTGGCATATCCAGCAGCAGGCTTGCCGATCCGGGAAAAGAGGACTCGCAGAATCGGGGCAATATCGGTGATGGTGCCGACGGTGGAATGGGAACCGCCTCCGAGTCGTTTTTGGTCAATAATGACCGCCATGCTGAGGTTTTCAATGGCATCCGCATCCGGCTGGGGGTACCGCGGGAGAAAGTTGCGGACGAACATCGAAAAGTTTTCGTACAGGCGGCGCTGCGCTTCG
Organism: Planctomycetaceae bacterium; assembly: GCA_028291565.1. Taxonomy (GTDB): domain Bacteria; phylum Planctomycetota; class Planctomycetia; order Planctomycetales; family Planctomycetaceae; genus JAKFVC01. The sequence goes on from JAQGHT010000832.1 coordinate 4,445, forward strand.
GCGGCAATCGTGTCAAAGACCATTGACGATTTGCCCGAACCGGAAACGCCTGTAAATACCGTGATCTTGCGTTTAGGAAGTCGAAGCGAAACGTCTCTCAAGTTGTTTTCACGCGCACCACGAATTTCAATATATTCTTGAGCCATCGAATTGGTTCTTCCTTATCAGGACTATTTTGTCATTGCCGCTCGCCCTGGGGTAGCGAAAATTCGGGATTGACATGCAATTGAAACGCCAAAATCGTCTCTGGAATCTGTTTTCGTTTTGCTCGAACGATTGCAATGAATAGTTACCCCGAAAGGGGTTTCGTCCCATAGCCCAGGGTTGCCGCGATGAGCGGCTACCCCGGGTTTGATCGAATGGAATTGGTTTCTACCCCAACGGGGTTGCGTCATTGTCAACACAGAGAGATTCTGACACAACCCCTTCGGGGTAAAGGTTCTTTTGTATATACTGGCCCCAGGGTAGCCGCTCGGCGCGGCAACCCTGGGCTATGGGACGTATCCCCGTTGGGGAATAAACTCGGATGCGCGCCTTCCGTAACAAAAGTCGGAAGGCGAGTTTCACCTGTCAAGCTCGAGTTTTCGCCAGCACGGCCTCGCCCTCCCGATAAACGAATCCGACAGTTATTGATTCCCGGGTCCTTACTCGCTCTTTGATTTCTTCGGAGCGCGGACGGGGCGATTGGTCGCTTGCGATGCTGTGTTGAGCGCCACGGCGGCGCGAATGAGCGTCTTCAATGCCTGTTCATCAATCTTGTCCCCCTCATGGAAATCGATAGCTCGCCTGGTGTTGCCCTCGAGGCTGGAGTTGAAGAGGCCCGCGGGGTCTTCCAACGCAGCGCCATGGGCGAAGGTCATCTTCACGGCGGTCTTATACGTCTCACCGGTACAGATGATTCCTGCGTGCGACCACACCGGAACTCCTAACATCGAGTTCGACGGCTTTCTCCATTTCACATCCTCGACCACTTCGGGATCGGCCTGCTTGATGAGACTTCGGATCCGAGCGAGCATCTCGCTCCGCCAATCACTGAGCTCGTTGGTGCCCGCAGCGATCGGCTTAGAGAGGGAGTCTCCTCCTGTTTCTTCCTTCTTGCCGCTCTTGCTATTCTTCATGGTTGTTGTCGCTTTATTCAATTGAGATTCTGCCGCGATAAGTAAGCGTTGCCGAATGTCGTCGTAAGCGGCTTCAATCAAGTCCCTCAACGCGTCGGCGTCCAGTTCATCTCCGGGCCGCAACTTGACATGACGCATTCGCTTGCCCTGGCCTTCGAGCAGGCCGGCGGGATCTGCGAGCATTGCTCCACAGTAGAAGCCGACATTCACATGCGCCTTGAATGCGTTGACATAGCCAAACGGCGCGTCCTCCACACAAACGACCGAGCATCCGTCGTGAAACAGCTCGCGGACATCCGCACCACAACCGCGCAGACGCTCAAACCATGTCTGGGCCAACGATCGGAAAGGGTCCGTAAGGCCAGAAAACCAAGTTTCGATTTGAGGATCTCGTCGGATCGCGTTGGAGAACCGCAGTAAGTCGCTCATTTCACATTTCCGGCTTACCGGCTTAATCGTACAACGCCTTGCTCGGCATCGTTCCTACTTGGGGCCGGCTGCCAAGCCCGCAACGACTGCGGGAAGTTGCCCGAGCATCTTTGCCCAGCCGTACTCGGCTCCACGGAAAGCCTGTTCGCTCCAAGTCTGCGAGATGTCAAAGCCGGAGTGCTCGAAGAGGACGCGTGTGCCGGTGCCGTCCGACTCGAGCCGGAAGCTGACTCGTGTATCAACGAGCCCGCCGGCCGACCACGAGAACGCAAGCCGGCTGGGGGGATCGCACTCCAAGACCTCGCAGTTCACAATCAGTCCGTCGAAATTGACCTTGGGATTCGCGGGCACGCGGAATGTGAAGTGATGGCCGACGCGCGGCTCGATGTCATTCGGGAACATCCACTCAGCAAGCGTGACGCTGTTGGTGAGCGCCAACCAGACCTGCTCCCGCGGTTGCGGAATTAGAATCTCTCTTTGAATCGTTTTCGTCATTCTTTTCCCTTTGGGGACAGTAGCTTCTGAAGACGCAGGAGGTGTTCGTCCCAGAACCGCTCGTATTGCGCGATCCAGTCCCGCACTTGGCCAAGTCGTTCGGGGACGAAGTGGTAGTGGCGTTCGCGGCCATGCCGCTCCTCCGTCACGAGGCCGGAATCGAGCAAGACGCGGAGATGCTGGGAAACCGCCGGGCGGCTCATCTTGAAATGCCCCGCCATCGCGTTGACAGAACGGTCGGCCTCCGCAAGCAGGTCGAGTATCTGGCGCCGCGCGGGATGGCTGATTGCTGTGAACACATCGGGCTTGCGATCGGGAATGATGACCATGCAGCCAATATACGTAAGAAAATGCTTACCTGTCAAGCCGAATGAGATCCCGAGTTCAAATCAAAGTGCCCAGTCTTTCGAGACCTCAGTTGAGGAATGCGAATCGAAGTCTTTCACATGACCCCAATTGGCCCGAAGGGTTTCGGCTTGTTCTAAGACTGCGGCGCATTAGAATTAGGACCCGCGGATCAATGGTGTGAAGTGAATAGTGAGGGGACAATAAGATGGGTTTGACTGACTTGATCCGGTGT
>JAQGHT010000837.1 GCA_028291565.1 Planctomycetaceae bacterium
CGCACCTGTGAACTGCGTCGAGGTCAGCGTCGTCTTACTCAACAAGGGTGTGAATGCCGCACCATTGTCTGAGACAAAGATGTCGTAGGATGCAATCCCGGAACCGTTCGCGTCATCACTTCCAGACCACGAGAGTGTGAATGGATTGGCGTGCGTGATGGGGGCCAACGCTGTCACACTGCTGGTGGGGCCGCCGACATCGATCGTATTCAGGGCTTCCTTCGTGGGGTCGGTGCCTTGCGACGGATCGTGTGGGTTGATCTGATTGGTGGCGATGATTTCCTGCTTGTCGAACGAGATCAACGCGACGTTGCGAATCGCGGTCCCCGAAGCCAGTCCGGATTTGGGATCGACGGTATAGGTGACATAACCCTGGCCACGCCCGGTCCCGTCTTCAGGAGGCAGGAAGCCGGTCAGGACATCAGGCGGCAGGGACGTATTGGGGTCGATGGACAGGAATACGACGGAGAACTTTCCGGTCGCTGCGTCGAAGCTGACATCGATTTCCACATTAAACGTCGAGTTGTCGTCCGTGAACGGGACTGTCGTCTGGAAGTTTTGTGAATTGGCCGGAACACTGACAATCTGATCGCCAAAACCAATTTCGGTCAGCTCAAAACTATTCCAATTCAGATTGGTGCTCAATTGATCGGTGATATCAACCTCTTGAGCGGGCGCGGTCGCGGCCGCGTCGTTCTCGAAATCGATGCGATAGGGAATCGTCGTACCCGCCGGAATGAAGGCTTGTGATCCGAATCCAGCAGCGCCAAGTTTGTCGTTCGGGTCGTGGGAACCCGCGGTATTGGTTGAACCAGGTGCTCCCCCTGAACTTGGAGGTTTAGGAATTGGAGTATCGGCGCCGGAATGATACGAAGAGCCTGGGGGGGCAAGCCCATTGAAGTGCCCTGGGTTAGAGGGATTGTCAGCTGGGGGGGCGCAAAAAGGCTGGCGGTTTGGCGCATTTGCAAAACTCTGAAGAGCTCCTGCGATATCGTTTAAGACATTGCAACCGAATTGATAAATCTGGTGGGGAATTGATGCCAGCTTGCCAAGTCCATTCCTCACCGCTCCAACGGCCGCTTCAACGGCATGGCCGAACCCAACCAGCCCGTCGACAATCACTTTACTGACTTTGCCAGCCATCGTAGGTGGAACGTATTGGTGAGCCGGTTTTGCGGCGAGGCCACTCGGGTCTATGACGTCCGTCGGCTGGTTCGACGCATACCGATAAAAGTTTGCGTCTCCACCTGCAAGTCGCAATGGGTCCTGCGACGTAAAACGACCCATCGTCGGTGCATAGTATCTCGCTTGCATGAAGTCGAGACCGCTGCCGTTTTGCATCACACCCGACTGGCCGACGAACTGGAAGGGATTGGACAAGGCCCCAGTTGATCCGGCACTTTCGCCAAACGGTAAATAGCTATATTTGTCCACATAACTCCCCGCGGCGTTTGTCAATCCGGCGGTCGAACCGAGGGCGTCAAAGTCGTAGAAGGCGGGAGAGTTGGTGGCGTCGAAGCGACTGGTCAGGCCGATTCCATACGCATAGTGCGCTGTGGCATTTCCCGATCCATCAAATTCGCTAACCACATTCGTGGGGTCGGTCGGATCGAGTAGCAAGTCATCGCGCTGGCCATTGTGGATCGTCGTCGTTCGATTACCCAATGCGTCGTACACGTACTGCCACGTCCCCTGGGGCGTCACAGCCTGGACCAGGCGATTTGCGGCATCATAGGTATAGCGACTCGTGCCATTCGGCCCATCTTCTTGAATCAGGTTCCCATCCGCGTCGTATTTGTATGCCGTGGCCCCCACGGAAGTGTATTGGTTGAGATCATTGGTTGTGTAGTTCGCCGTCACGCCGTTGATCACGGTGTTCACCCGGTTCCCCTGGGCGTCGTAGGTGTAACTCAAATCCTGATTGGTCCGCTGAGGATTGGTCGAGGCAAAGACCGCGTGCGTGAGTTGCCCAGTCAGGTCGTAAGAGTACGTCCAAGTGCCGTCAAGCGTGGCCATCGTCGTGGGGCGGCCGAGTGCATCGTAAGTGTAGTCAAACTGGGAATTGATCGAATTGTCAGGTGCGTGATTCACAATGCTATTCAACCGGCCGGCACCATCGTAGCCATAGACTGTGTAGGTGCCGTTCCCCTTGTCTTCACGTTGCATCCGCCCGGCCGGGTCGTATGTGTAATGATCAATCAACGTGTTGGTCGAATTTGTCGTGTCTCGCAATTCGCTCAAGCGTCCGGCCGCGTCGTATTGGTACGTAACGGTGAAACCCGTGCTATCCCGCATTTGAATCCGACGTCCAGCCGTGTCGTACTGATAACTCAATGAGCGATTGTCGGGATAATCGACCCGCGTAATCTCATCAGCGTTGTTGTACGCGAAGGTGGTCGTCCCCTGGGCGTCAACTGCTGTAACCATTCGCCCCTGAGGGTCGTAGGTATACGAATTCTGCGATCCGTCCGGGAAGGTCTCCGTCTTTTTCTGCCCGGCGGCGTTGTAGGTAATGTCGATCGATTGGCCGCGCCGATTGACCAGCGTGGTCGGGTTGCCGAGCGCGTCGCTCGTGATCTTTTCCACGCTACCATCGGCATAGGTCGTGCTCGACAAATTCCCGTGGGCGTCGTACCCATAGTGTGTGACGTTTCCGAGCGCATCAGTGAACGCGGTCGGATCGTTGTTGGGGCCCCCCAGTGTGAACTTGGTCGTGGCGCCCAACTGGTCGGTGATCGTTTTAGGTCGTCCGCAATCACATCGGGTGAAGTCGATCGAATGGCCGAGCGAATCGGTCTGCTGGATCAGCTGACGCAGGTTGTTATAAGTGTAGAGCGTGAAATTCCCGAGACCGTCCTCGCTGCGGACGATCAGTCCGCGGTAGTCGAAGTCAACTTTGTTGGACACACCCGCGGCGTCAGTCACCTTCACGCCGCCTGCCGAGTCGTAGTGGTAAGTCGCACGATGCAAATCGTCGCCGACATGCGTTGACGTCAGACGGCCACTCGTGTCGTACTCGAAATGCAGGGTCAAATTACTGGGATCGGTCACGGACAGCAGAGAGTATTTGCTTGCCGGATCCGTGCCGTCGTTATCGTAGGTATAACTGGTGGTTCCAGATGGACCACTGGCCGAAAGCAGGAAGGTATTCGTCGGATCGTAACTGTACGTTGTCATCCGCCCCACGTGGTCGGCCGCACTGGCGAAGGATGTCAAAGTGGCGATTAACCCTGCAGAATTATAGGCGAAGACCAGTGACGCGCCGTCGGAATGCGTCAGATTCATCAACTTCCCGGCAGCGAATCCGGCCGTGATCCGATTGCCGTTGACGTCCTGAATGAAGTCCAACGTGCCGTCCGCCTGGAAGTGCGTGAATGTGCCATTGGTTTCGGTCAATGTGAACGTGCCATCGTTCGCCTTTTTCAAAGAACCGGGATCGCCGATTTGAGAGAAATAGACTCCCGGAAACCGGCTGTCAGGCTGGAAGAATCGCTCCGAATTGGCGGAATTGTGGACGATGACTGTACCATCTGCCGATTGTTCCAACGACGTGTCCCAAGTCGACGCAGTCCAGCCACGGCCAAAGGGACCGATTGCATATCTTTCGGTGATCGTATTTCCGAACGACCGCGAAAAGTCGAGCGACAAGCCGGGGGCTGGAACGCTGGCATCAGTCGATGCCGCGAGGACGGAGACGGGATTAAGTCCCAACGCCTGCTGTAACTCAAAGGAATACAGGTCACTCGCATTCGTGATATTCTGCCCCAACCGTCCCAGGTAGTTGGCGTTGTCACTCAACATGTTCACATAGTCGCCCCAAGTGGTGCCGATCTGGGCGGTCAGATTCGCGAAGACTCCGTTCCAGGCGTCGGCGGGGATCCAGGAGGGCTGCAGCGCTTGTTTCAGGGATGGCCAGTCGATGGTCTCGGTACTGCCGGCATCGTGAACACGGACTTCCATTTCGACAGCGTTGTCGCTGTAATCCCATGGACGCAGCAATCCGGAATAGTAGACCGGCACGCTGACGCTTTCACCGGGTTGCAACAGTCCAGGCGTGGCGCCGCTGGCATAGATTTGGATGGAATTGCTGAAGCCCTCGGGAATCGCGGAAGTCCATAGGTTTTCGATCAGTTTTGATTTATCGAGCGTCAACAAAGGCTTGTCGCTGCCGTCGGGGTCGGCCGATTGCAGGATCAAGATCGGAGCCGGCATGGCCACATTGCCCGTGTTTGAATAGTCAACATAGAATGTCGCAGTCCCGTGGCGCCCCACGAGACTCGGCAAAATCAATTGGGTTTCCAGATGCGCCTGGCCTGCGCCTGTGACCGTGAATGAATTCGGTGACGTGCTGACATCGCCGCTGAGGCTGGTAATACGGACGGAATAGACCCCTAACGGGACGTTCTGCAAATTGAACGTCGCGGTGATTTGTGTGAGTGAATCCACGATTTTGGTCGTCGCCGGGAATGCGGTGTTGTCGGCCGCGATCAAGGCAATTTGAGAAATATTGGTGAACCCGGCTCCGGTGAGCGTCATGGTCACGGTGTTGTTCGTTGCGTAGCGATCCGGCGTACTGTTGGCGACAATCGCATCAGCGACAGTCGCTTTGATTGAAAAACTGCTGGAGGTCGGGGCGTAAGCTCCGTACACCAGGGCGTACCACGTTCCTGGTATCGAACTCGCTACCAGAATGCTCTGGTCTGCCGAACTGGGGGACGAGAAGCGATAGTCATAATTGGCTCGTGTCGGAGGCGTCCCAAAACTAAGGTAAAGTTCGGTGTGATCGGAGTTCGTGCTGTCATCCAGCGTGACCTGCAATGCCTTGGACGCGGGAACATCGATGCGATACAGGTGAGCGTCACCCGTGCCAACGAGCGTGTCTGTGAGTGAAGTATTCAGCGTCAACGGCGTCTGAGTGAGTTGCTGCATCTGAAATGAATAGGCGCCAATCGCTCCACCGATACTATGGGCGACAAGCGTGTAAGCTCCAGCGGTCTCCAGGTTCAGCAGCTCAGAATCACTCGTCAGATTGCTGAACAGAGGCGTGTTATCAGGGCCGATCAGGTCGAACACCACACCGCTCGATGCTGCGGCGATCAGATGAAATTGGACCTCTTGATTGGCGGCGGAAGTAAAATTCCAACGGTCGACGTTGAAGGGATTGTCAATACCGCCGTAAACTTGCTGGTTCAAAGGCAGGCTTGTTGTATCCACCGTCGCATTCCAGACCGCGAGCTCATAATTGCCTTGATTACCGGCATGATCGCCCGGGGCGCTCACTTGAACTCGATAGGTTCCGTCAGCTGGAATTGCTACGGCCAACAAAGTCGCCAGTTGGCCGGCCGAAGTATTCGACGCTGTCGCCAGGATATTGCCGCTGGAATCGAGCAGTGTGACTTGCGCGAAATCGACAGTTTGTGGGAGTGTGGCAGGTTGAATGGCTGTGCCCGGATTGACTTGAATCGTCACCGCCTGCCCCGCGCGATCAAAGAAGGTCCAATTGTCTTGCTCACCCGGAACCGCGATGGAACCGGGAGTGGGAAGGTTCAACGATATGGGACCACCGTCCGGGAGTACATTCAATGAACCACCCAGAATGGTCCCGTTGATTTGCGTGATCCTCGTGTAGACGTGCAAATTGTTCAGATCAAACGTGGAGTTTCCCACCACCTGCAGGTTCGCCACATACAGGGCCTCGGCTCCGGCCCCCGGGGAATTGTCGACCGTGTCGATCAGCCGGGCAAAACTGTTGTCGAGAGACAAATTAGTGAATGTGAGGTTGTGGTTAAACGCCGCGGCACTATTGCCCGCATCCTGGCTTGTCACTTCCAAGACGGCGGGAGCCGCGGCACTACCGACTCCACTTAACGAGAGAGAGCCACCACCCGCGACCGTTCCCGTCAGTGCGTAATCAGAATTGATGAAAAGCGTCCCAGCGACGTCAACATTAAAGTTTCCGGAACTCGTTCCCCCAGAAGCGAGCTGCAGCGTGCCCTGCTGGACATTCACAGTGCCACTGTTGCTGAATGCCACGCCCGTGTTATTGCCCCGGAACCGGGTCGTGCCGGTCCCCTGTTCATTAAACGTCCCCGCATTAACAACGGAGTTGAC
>JAQGHT010000844.1 GCA_028291565.1 Planctomycetaceae bacterium
ACCACAAGTTTGAGCACCACCTAATGCCATTGATGGGACTGCCTTTCGAATGGCACGGTAGCTCTCCCGGTCACGCAGAGATGTTTTTTGATCTGTACTTCGTCATGACGGGCGTGCATGCGCTGCATATGGTAATCGGGCTGGGAATCTTGCTGGTGTTGCTCATCAAAGCCAGCCGTGGCGGATTGTTGGGGGACTTCTCGGCACCGGTTCGGATCTCAGGTTTGTACTGGCATTTCGTCGATATCGTGTGGGTCTTCCTGTTTCCGCTGCTGTACTTGATCGGAGCCCACTCATCATGACTCATCCGAGTCCGGCTCTCCGCGTGTATGGCATTGTTTATGTCGCATTGATGTTGCTGCTGGCCCTGACTGTCGAGGCAGCTCGGCACGATCTGGGCCACGCGAATTTCGCCGTGGCGGTGTTGATCGCTGCGATCAAGGCATTTCTCATCGCGTTGTATTTCATGCACGTCCGTAACAGCACATCACTCATCAAACTGGTGGTTGCGGCGGGCCTGCTCTGGCTATGCATCCTGTTCTCTCTTTCGCTGTCCGATTATTGGACTCGCGAATGGCTTTGAACCTCCATCGGAATTGAGGCCGTCCCGATCGACACGATCGGCCATAACCGAATTCAAATCGTGCCGAGTTCGGCCCGCGTTTTAATTCAACGCCAGCTGCATCGAATTTGCTCAGGCGATGCTGAAAGTTCATGCGGTCGCTCTGAAAGCGTCGGCCTGCGGCATACCGGGTGCGATAATCTTAATGCATGAAGGATGCTTGTAACTTATTTCTGGGACAGAAGTTATTAGCAGGTCTTCAGGTCCCTTGTAAGGCAAATTTGGGACAAACCGGTATAGCGTTTGCTTTCCAGTGGGTAGGTGGGGTGATTCGCTTAACTTCACTCCATCTCTCCAACGTGTTTTGAATTGGAAAGAAAGCCGACCTTATCACCCGCATTTGTTCCCACCTGTTGGGCGACCCATGCTTTAGTCTGCGAATATTCTCGCGATAAGACTGCTGCCGCCCGTCGAAACTGTCTGAGAATCCGCTATTTCCCGCACGTCGCCCGTTAATTAGGGCTTCTTGTGCCATCTGAGTTTATCTCTATTTCAGTCTTTCTAGTGAAGAAGGTGTTCAGTGGAAGGTTCCCGTCCTGGATTTCGCCGACGAGTTGGATTCACGTTGATTGAATTGCTCGTTGTTATCGCAATTATTGCTGTGCTGATTGCATTGTTGCTGCCCGCCGTGCAGCAGGCTCGCGAGGCAGCTCGCCGTTCCCAATGTAAGAACAATCTGAAACAATTGGGGTTGGCACTTCACAACTATCACGACTCGATGCGCAGTCTGCCGCCAGCCCACATTGGCCGCTGTGCGACTCCGCTGTTGAATGCCACAGGGTTGACGATGCTGTTGCCCTATATCGACCAGGCCCCGCTCTACGCATTGTATAACTCTAAGGGAAGCGCCTCGACTTATGTGAGCACAGGTGTGGCTGCCGCCACGGATGATCCTACGACGAACGGCAATGCGGTAGTCGTTAAGACTAAGATCAACGTTTTCAATTGCCCCTCAGACAGTGGGTCCGACGTGATCGCCGCGACCGGGGCGAATTACGGAATTTCAGCAACGAATACCGGCAATGGCGGTGCGAAAACGAATTATGATTTCTTGACGACCTCTCCCATTACATCCTGTGAAGTCTGGTCGTCACTTGCCACGACGCGAAAGTGCATGTTCGGCGACAACAGCAACGCCAATTTCAAGGACGTCACGGATGGGACGAGCAACACAATCATGATGGGTGAAACGACTAAGACCGTTTATAACGGCGGGACGAACGCCTGGGGTTATCGTGGTTGGGTGATGGTGGGACTGAATATCGTCGATTATCCGCTTAATGTCTGGACGTATACAGGAATTACGGCTCAGCCGGGCCGCCTCGGAAGCTGGTCCTATGCGGGAAGCCTGCACGTTGGAGGTGCTCACTTCGTGTTCGGAGACGGCGCGGTCCGATTCCTCAGCGAGAACATTGATTCGACAATGCGTGGACGGTATGCCCTGATTCAAGACGGGCAAGTTGTCGACGGATTCTAATGCTGGATCAGTACAGTAGCGCAGGCTTGCGTCTGACGTTCACCACACTGTGATTGATTTGGACCTTTTGACTCAAGCCATTCGCGCCAGCGATCAAAAATGGGTGTGAGACCTCAAAATCTCTGCACCCACTGTTTGATTACGATGTCCCTCAGGGCGTGACCGGTGCACCGCCCCAATCTCTGGTGAGATTGGCTACAGAAATCCCACACGACTTAGCGATGTCCTGTTTTGTTTCCGATCACTCATTTTTTGAGACTGCGGTTTCTGGCTTAACTGATAGGGAATTGCGATGAGGTTGCATGTCTGCTTATGTTTTGGACTCTTGTTGGGAGCCATCGGCTGTTCAGGAAGCGGTTCCATCGCTTTGCCGGACACCGTCGCAGCAACAGGAATGGTGACACTTGATGGAAAGCCGATCCAGTTCGCAATGGTCACATTCGTGCCGCGCACTGGAACGAAAGGGATTGAGTGCACGGGAGTGACTGACGAAACCGGCGACTTTGATCTGAAGCAGATCCGGGGCAAAGATGGTGTCCCGCCTGGTGAGTATACTGTTGTGATCAACCGCTATGTGAAGGCCGACGGAACTCCGGTTGCGCTCGACGGCTCTGAACCACCGGCGAATTTGGGTGCCGTGGAATCTTTGCCGAGTTGCTACAGTAATCCTGGGGAATCCAAGCTGACCGCGAAAGTGACCGAAGAAGGTGGCACTTTCCGCTTCGATTTGAATAGCCTGTGAGAGCCCCTGATCTGAAAAAAAACGTCGAAAATCTTTGGCTCCCGTTTCACGCTCTCTTAGGGAGGTCGCTGACACGGGAGCCAAGTTTTTCGGTAGGTACTTAATCTTCAATCACTCGCACCATAGTGATTGATTTCACGAGCTGATGGTCTGCAAATTTCCAGACCACTGACTTTTTCTGATCGCGCGTGACTTCAAAGGCGTGAGCCCCTTTCCCTTCCTGGCCTCGTAGAAAATTGGCGACCACCACGTTGCCATTCCTGAGGACCTGCAGACTCGTGATCCAGTTGAGGTTCAGGTCTGGTGCGTCGGCGGATGAAAGTTCCCACACGATCTTTTTGTCCGGCGTGACTTCGATCACTTTCTTATCAGTTCCGCATCCAATCAGCGTGTTGCCATTCGATAATCGCAAGGCTTCGAAGACATTCGTCACGTTACCGTATTCCCAGGCGCTCTTGCCGTCACGACTGTATTCGCGAACGACGCCCTCGGCTTCATGGCAAGCGAGAATATGGCCATTCTCGAGTTGATGAATGCACCGCAACTGACGGTGAGCTCCCTTTTCCGTGGTAGACAGTTTCACAGTCGCAACGATCTCTCCCCGCGGATTGATTTCCACCGCCTGGCAAGGCCCCTGTTCGGCGACCAGGATGTTGCCGTTAGCGAGAATATCGCAGGCCAGTACCTGATCGCAGGCAGCACGATAGTCAAAAACGACTTTGTGGTCTCGATTCACTTTCTGGACCCCCGTCGGCTTGCCGCCATCGGCGAACATCACATCACCTTCAGCCGTCATGCGGAAACAGACTGCGATCGAGGGAAAGGGATGTTCCCACGTGAGCTTTCCTTCGGGTGAGATTTCAACCAATCGGTGTGCGGCACCGCTATATTCACAGATCATGATGCGGTGCGCGACTGGCCTTCCAGCAGGAGTCTGGGCTTCGGATGCAGGGATTGTGATTGCCAGTACTGCGACGGCCAGCAAAAGAGACTGGACGCGTACGTGGCGACTCATGGAAATGAACCAATGGTTGAGCGACTGGACCATCGAAAGGCTCCTGGGTGATTGGGGAATTGTCACACGACTTCGGCTACAAAACTGTGGGTGGCATTGTCCGCCATCGTCTACGGTTGCAAGTTTTACCATGATTGATAACCATTACGCCATGAAACACTTCATCTCGCGCTCCATGTTGTTGTTACTGGTTACAGGCTTCCTGCTGGGGTTGTCCGCAACTCCCTCGATTTCTCAAGAGAAAGCCGCCGCGGCCGCTATTGAACTGCCGGCGACCGACGAGGGCCTGCCTGGTGCTGGTCCAATTCGCCGCTACGACTGGTTCAAAGGACTTTGGAACCAGCGTCGTGCCGCGTGGGCGAAGGCTGTCGAAAAGGATCAGAAGTCCCTCGTCTTTCTCGGCGATTCCATCACACAAGGCTGGGGAGATGACCTGAAAGGCAGCTTTCCCGGTGTGAAGGTCGCCAATCGCGGTATCAGCGGCGACACGACTCGGGGCATGCTGATTCGTTTGAAGGATGACGTTCTGGCCTTGAATCCCACCGGTGTCGTGCTCCTGATGGGGACCAACGATCTGGAAGAAAATGCGGAGCCCGAAACGATCGCAGGCAATGTGAAGCTCATTCTTGCGGCATTGAAGAAGCACGATCCGAAAATGCCAGTCATCGTTTGCCAGGTGTTCCCCAGCTCGGAGTCGAAAAAACGACCGGCGAAGAAGATTAAGCAGCTGAACGATTTATATGCCAAGGCCGTCAAAGGGGATTCACAAATAATCCTGTTGGAAACTTGGACTTTGTTTGCCAATGAGCAAGGTGATGCGAAGGCTGCGGAATTCCCCGATCTGCTGCATCCCAATGATGTTGGATATGCGAAATGGGCAGCTGCGATGCGGCCCATTTTGGCAACGCTCGGTTTTCTCGAAACCGAAAACGATCAGTTCGAACTGGAGCCTGGCTTTGTCAGCCTGTTCAATGGGAAAGACCTGACAGGGTGGGGTTTTCGAATCCAGAAGACGCTGGAAAAAACAGCGGATTTCTCTGGAAAACCTACGAGTGACGATGGTCGTTATGTGGCCAAATCGGGACGATTGATCGTGACGACTCCGCCCGAGGGTAGCCGCATCCAGCAGCTCTGGACCACAAAAGAGTTTCCCAAGAATTTCACGCTCAAGTTGGAATTCCGGGCGACCCCGAACGCCGACAGCGGCGTGTTTATTCGAGCACCTCAATTGCAATGCCGTGATTATCCGCTCGCAGGTCCCTATAAGACTCTGCAAAAATACAAGCCTCAGGACTGGAACGAATTGGTTGTCACCGTGAAGGACAACGTCGCCCACTGCACTTGCAATGGAGAAGTTCTGGAAGCGAAACTGGCAGTCCCACCAACGGGACCGATTGGCCTGGAAGGTGATCGCGGGCAAATGGAGTACCGCCGGATTCGGCTGCAGGAACAACCGTGACTTCCGGAAAAGCCAGAGTGTCCATCAGACATCCGACCAACAGTTCGTGGCCGTAAGTCGTATACGCGAACCGCATAAAGTGTTGAACGACTCTCGCGACGGGCGGCAGGAAAAACCTCAAGGTTTAGCCGCCACAATTTCTACTGAGAATCGCTGCAAATCTGGATCAAATAAGATTTGATGAGTTTTCAGTGTCACACGATGCCGAGCGACACCTTCAGGCATTCGTCGATCTGAAGCATAATTGTTGTTGACAACGAGCCAAGCTTCCGGATGATCACGTCCTGTCGAATCGTAAACAAATTCTCACAAGAAACAGCGGAATTGTGGATCAGACCCGAATGTCGGCCTTCCGGAGATTCTATCTCGATTAGCAGTTGACTCGGCTCTGATTTAGTAAATCGAATGCGCGACGTGATCTGTACGATGATTGTATTATCGAGTCGCTGATTGTTCGTGTCACATTGGACAACCAATGCCGGGCGTATTTTCATTCCTTGCCCGCTGGCGAAGGGATAGTTGACGAGTACCACATCGCCGCGCTGGCTCTTCATGACTGCGGCCTGTGTGCGTCGTAATTATTGTAAACATCCATTTCTGGATCGTCCCAACCCGACTTTCCTGCGACTTCGGATTGAATGGCATAAGTCTCAACGATGTCGAACGGCTCATCATCAAGAAGCGGCCGTACACGATCGAAAAGATCACTGGCGACAAGAAAATAGACAGCATTCGTGGCAGAATCGATCACTGGCACGGGATGATTGCCATGCAGTAAAAGATCATCACGCTGCTCACTAGTCAGTTTCGCAGTCATTTTTAGAATCCGACAATGATGTTATTTCAGATTTGCATACTCGTGTAAGCACAAGAAAGCGGAATCACAATGTTCCTCAACCCGACCTTACACTAAACCGCGTATCGGTTTACCAAATGGCAGAATCGTCATTGGTCGGCCCTGGTGATCTGGGAAGGTCCGTTCGGGATCGATTCCCAGGTGCTGGTAGACCGTGGCCCACAAGTCATTCGGAGTCATCGGGCAATCCTTGGGATGTTCGCCCTTGGAATTGGTTGACCCGATCACTTGTCCCATCTTGAGGCCGCCGCCGGAAATCAACAGCGACATAGCCTGTGGCCAGTGATCTCGGCCAGGTTGCTTCACGCCGGTTTGCGAGCCGACTGTTGTTTCGATTCGCGGCGTACGGCCAAATTCGCCCGTCACGACAAGCAGCACGCGCTTGTCTAGACCGCGATTGTACAGGTCTTCAATTAATGCCGTCACAGCTTGATCGTAAATCGGAAGCCGTGCTCGCAAATCGTCGTAGATATGGCAATTGACCGCATGCGAGTCCCAATTGTAAGTCCCATTCTTGAGGAATGTCATTCCAGACTGATAGGGATTCTCCATCAGGACCGTGACGAAACTCGACCCCGCTTCGACCAGCCGACGGGCCATTAACATTCGTGAACCCCAGGCGTGTTTGCCATAGCGTTGGCGTAATGCTTCGGGTTCCAGCGACAGGTCGAATGCGACACGTGCTTTATCGCTCGTCAACAAATCCAGGGCTCGTCGATTGAACTGATCCATCGAGTTCATCAGCCCATTGTCGGCTGATCGCTTCAGCTGATCGAAACCACTGAGCAGGCGCAGCCTGTCGTCGAGACGGCCGGTGACTTCAGGTAACGGCACGACATTGGGCACTTTGAAAGTGGGAGCCGTTGGATCTCCCGGGACCGCGAAGGGAACGTACGACGGCCCGAGGTATGCGGAACCAAACGCGAAGACATCGACGCCTTCGCGGCCACCGTCCGCGAGATTGACATAATTGGGCACGCCGACCATCCGGTTTTCGCGGCATTTGGCAATGATTCCGCCCGCCATCGGATTGTCGTTGACGGTGTCGACCGGAGTCTTGGGAATCCGGCCTGTCAGAAAACGCTTGTGGCCTCCACCATGATCGGCGAATTCGTGAGCGATCGATCGAACGATCGTATATTTGTCAGCCAACTTCGCGTGCAAGGGCATATGCTCGCACACATCCAGACCGGGCACATTGGTGGGAATGGAATGAAACTCGCCTCGGTAATCCGAGGGAGCATTCGGTTTCATATCGTACATTTCCATGTGCGGCGGGCCGCCTGGAAGCCAGACGAAGATAATAGACGTATCGTCTTGTTTCGGTGCTTCTGCGGCTTCTGCCCGCAATCGCAATAAATCCGGCAAGGTCATACCGCCCAAGCCAAGCGCACCGACGCGTAAAAACTCGCGACGAGAAACAGGACCGGGACAAATCGAGCGATTCTGACTCATTGGGCACCTTGAGCGCTGTGCATGATCTGGCAAGAAACACTGGCAGGGGCTGGGCGGGAAGACGCAGTCTTATCGTACTCGTCTATCATATCGGATTATATCAATTTGAAATCCCTTTGTCAGCGCGCCAAATGTCAGGTCCGGCGAAGAATTATACTGTTCGCGGCCACGAATGAGTCTTTTTCAACACGTATCCCCGCGATCAAATGTCTCATTCTGAACGGTGCGCGGTAGAACAGGTGGAATGCCGGGGAAGTGACTGGTCTAAGACTTCTCGGAGCTGCGATTCCGAAACACAAGCGACTGCATTCGAATAGGTTACGACAAATCGACGGATTGCCGGATGCGTCACAATTGGTTGCAACTTGTCTATCGGGCGCATCGATATCAAGCCACATTGACGTACTCGCTTGCAGCTTTTGAAGTCGCGCTGTTTAAGCGATTAGACACAAGACATGAGGATCATTCGGTATTTGCAGCCCAACGGGCGGCATAAGCCGACAAGTCGGAACATCTGCACAACAACCAATCAAATAGGGCAACTTCAAAGGTTGCGCTTCGGGTTTGTCTGCTGTGTTGAATCATCCGCTCTAATCCAACGGATACATGGGCCTCGGGATTCGTTTCCAGTCAAACGCCTTCAAATCAGATTGAGTCATCCCCTGCGAGTCCACACGAATCAGGCCTGTTCGCCAGCGGTTGAAAAATTGGAAATTGCTGGCCGTCTTCAGGACCACCATTTTGGCGTCGGCGATGTCCAGTCCCAGATGCGTGTAAAGTGTGGGATGATTGATGGCGAAAGTTCGCTGCTCCAGCAGCACGATCCGCAATTGCCCCACTTCCAATAACGCCGTCCGCCCCAGATCGCAGGCTCCGCGATCAGGCAATTCGAGCGTCACGCCTTTGGAAACGGCGGCAACCCGACCTGCAACTCGAACCGGTTGACTGAACACCGCGTCAATGTGTCCTCCGATTTCAAGCGAAACCTGCCCTCCTACACCGGCAGACATGGCGGCTTCAACGGCAGCGACGTCCACCACAGGCAAGAGCGCAACACACGGAATCTGCTGTGCGAGCAGTTCACGTAAGATGACAGTACTATCGCCCGGAGCTCCACCGTAGACCGAATCGCCTGTATCCGACAGAATGATCAACCCTCGTTCCGCGACGACAGCCTCGCGAACCGCATCAGCCGGTGCCACTCGAGATGACGCCCAGAAGCGATCTCGCAAACTCCAGGCTTTGGCAGCGCTTTCGGCCGCGAGTGACTTCGCCAATTCGGGATCGTTATCCGTGTGGACGACCACCGCCCAGCCTCCTTCTTCGACGTCCAGCCAAGGTTGCATGGGATAGGGCGAAACATCGAGCACTCCTGGACGATGTTCCATTTCACGAGCCAGATCGAACCACTCTTTCATTGGACCCTGGGCAGTCAGAAAATGATCTTGGGGTGTGATCATCGGTATCTTTTGCCAGGCGATCGAGGGTTGGGCTTTTCCTTCCAGGACCGAAAACAAGACTCGGGCTGTTTTACGCCCCGAATCGACGGTGTCATGTGGCTGTGTTTCATGTCCGATCAACACACTGGCATGCTGAACCATGCGCTGAGTGATATTCGCATGATGATCCAGATTGACGATCACTGGGATCTGGTTTCCGACGATTTCCCGGACGGCGCTCAACAGATGGCCTTCGACATCATCAATCTTTTCGGACGCGGCAGCACCGTGAAGAGCCAGAAAGACCGCGTCGAGCGGTAACGCAGCCTTCAATCCCGTAACGAGTCTCTCCGTCAGGTAATCGAGTGTTTCAGCGGTAATCGTCCCGCCGGCTCCGGCCCAGGCGCGGATAATGGGCAGCCATTCAATGGACTGCTGCTGTTCGTCTGCGACTTGAAACAGCCCGCCAAGTGGCCCCACATTCCGCATTTTTTCGAGGATTTCTGCTCCATAATAGAGTCCAAAAGCCTCGAAATCATGGATGTCGGCAACCATGGGACTGAACGAGTCCGTCTCCTGGGCGATTTCGGCGATGGCAATTCGCATTGAGATATTCCGCTTTCGGCTATT
>JAQGHT010001238.1 GCA_028291565.1 Planctomycetaceae bacterium
GTCTACCAAGGCTGGTGCAGAAAAGCCGGAAACGGGCTCAAAGAAATCTACGCCAGCCGACGAAAAGGCGAAGCCGTGATCTCTCACTTTTTCATCGACCGTCCGATTTTTGCCGCGGTCTTGTCGATTGTAATCGTGTTGACTGGCGGAATCGCGGTCTTTTACCTGCCCATCGCACAGTATCCTCAAATTACGCCACCCGCGGTACAAGTCTCGATCAGTTACCCTGGTGCGAATTCTCAGGTCGTGGCCGACACCGTCGCGGCCCCCATCGAACAGCAGGTGAATGGCGTCGAAGGCATGTTGTACATGTCCTCGCAAATGGGCAATGACGGATCTTATTCGCTCACGGTGACCTTTGACATCGGAACAGATCTGAACACAGCTCTGGTGATGGTCCAGAACCGCGTGTCACTGGCAATGCCGCAACTGCCGACGTCGGTCCAGAATCAGGGGATCACGATTCGCAAGAAGACCCCTGACATCCTGATGGTCATCAACTTCTTCTCGCCGGATGATCGCTATGACAATATCTATTTGAGCAACTACGCGACAATCAATATCAAGGACGAATTGCTGCGTACGGAAGGTGTTTCGGACATCGTTGTGTTGGGCCAGCGAGATTACAGCATCCGAGCCTGGCTGGACCCGCAGAAACTGGCGTCCTGCAACATGACCGCCATGGATGTCGCCGCCGCCATCCGCAGCCAGAATCTGGACGCTCCTATTGGACAGGTTGGGCAACCCACGGCTCCGCAGGGGCAATCGTTTCAACTCCCTGTCGAAACCCTGGGCCGTCTGAGTGAACCCGAGGAATTCGGTGAGATCATCGTCAAAGTCGGTGGTGGAAGTTCAGCACCGCAGATGTCAGCCTCGAGGTCTGGTGCTTCCAGCCCGCAGAGCAGCAACATCACGAACTTGCTGCAATCAGGAATCGCAGGAGGCATGACAACTGGTAGTACGACAACGGATCTCACGGCGATGGCCGGAAATTCAGCTGGTAGTGTGTCGCAGTTCACGGCAACGGCCGACGTCCAGACCGGCAATAAGACAACCAACTCCACAACTTCTGGCAGCAATAACTCGCCTACAGGAAGCTCTACTGGAGGAACCACAGGCGGTGGGACGACTGGCGGAGCTGGGACCAGCACTGGTGCCGGCACATTGACGAATAACAGTGGGACGAGTAGCAGCTCAAGTGGCGGGACAGGTAATTCAAGTGGCACTGCGTCTGGGCTGCCCACGAGCGCCACGAGTACTCCCAACGCCAGCAGCCAAACCGGAACAGCCGTCGTGAGTGGCACGAGTCAGGCGACCCGGCCAGCGTCACCTGCAGTCGGCATCGTGAGGTTGCGCGACGTCGCCACCGTCGAGATGGGGGCTCAAAACTACAATCAGTTCTGCACTTTTGACGGTAAACCGTCGGCAGGACTGGCCATTTTCCAATTACCGGGAACTAACGCACTCGATATCGCGGATCGCGCCAAACGAAAAATGGCCGAGTTGAAAACGCGATTTCCTGATGGAATCGACTACACCATTGCCTACGACACGACTCCTTTTGTACGTGAATCCGTCAATGATGTCGTTCGCACGTTACTGGAAGCAATCGTATTAGTCGGGTTGGTCGTATTGGTCTTTCTGCAGAACTGGCGAGCCGTTCTTATTCCCTTAATCGCAGTCCCTGTCGCCATCATCGGTACCTTCGCCGTGATGGCTGTGTGTAATTTCAGTTTGAATAATATCTCGCTGTTTGGATTGGTGCTGGCGATTGGCATTGTCGTCGATGATGCCATCGTCGTCGTCGAGAATGTCGAACGCTGGCTGGATCAGGGTCTGTCGTCGCGTGATGCGACTCGCAAGGCGATGGAAGAAGTCACGGGGCCCGTCGTCGCTGTGGCGTTGGTGCTGTGTGCGGTGTTTGTTCCATGTGCCTTTATCAGTGGCATTACAGGCCGGTTCTTTTTGCAATTCGCGGTCACGATCTCAGTATCAACCGTTTTTTCCGCGATCAATTCGCTCACACTCAGCCCGGCACTCGCGGCGATCCTGCTGCGGCCCCACGACAGCCAGCGTGACTGGCTCACTCGGTTGCTGGATTTCACGCTCGGCTGGTTCTTCCGATTGTTCAACTGGGCATTCGAGGCCAGCACCTCGGCCTATGGCTGGGTTGTCGGCAAACTACTGCACCTCAGCCTGATCGTGCTGCTGATTTACGTTGGCTTGCTCGTTCTGACTTACTGGGTCTTCCAAATCGCGCCCACCGGATTTGTTCCGGATCAGGACCAAGGTCGAGTCATCGCCAATGTTCAACTTCCCGATTCGTCGTCGTTGGAGCGGACGCGCGAAATCGTCGAGAAGATCGACAAAATTGCCCGCGACACACCCGGGGTCTCACACACTGTCACGATTTCAGGAATGTCGTTCGTCTTGTCGGCCACAAGTTCCAATTTCGCATCGATGTTCATTGTGCTCGACCCCTTCGAAGAACGGAAGAGTCCCGAGTTGCACGACAGCAAGATCATGGACCAGTTACGCCGTGAATGGGGCAAGCAAATCAAAGACGCTCAAGTGATGGTGTTTGGAGCTCCGCCGATTCCGGGACTGAGTGTCGCTGGAGGTTTTAAATTATTGGTGGAAGATCGCGGGGGTCTGGGACTGGAAGCCTTGCAGCGTGAGACGGACTCCCTGATTGCCAAACTTCAGAAGCAGCCGGATCTGACTGGTGTTTCAACTCAATTCCGTTCGAATACGCCGCAACTCTTCATGGATATCGATCGAGCGAAAATGGAGGCTCTCGGGGTCTCCGTCAATGATGTGAATCAAACCTTGAGCATGTACATGGGCTCGCTCTACGTCAACAGTTTCAATGCCTTCGGCCGCCACTGGCAAGTCACGATTCAGGCCGATGGTGCTTATCGTTCTCGTACCGAAGGGCTCAATCTATTGAAAGTTCGCAGCCGGGCGGGCCAGATGATTTCTCTCGGAACGCTGATCAATCTGCGAGAAATCGGCGGACCTGTGTTTGTCACGCGCTACAACTTGTCGAGTGCCGCGCCCATCACTGGAAATCTGCGGCCCGGGGTCAGCACAGGAGAAGCCATTTCGGCCACGGAGAAGTTGGCTGCAGAAAGCTTGCCACTCTCTATGAAGACGGAGTGGACCGAATTGATGTTCATGCAGATCCGAGCGGGCAACACGGCGATTTATGTGTTTCTGCTGGCGATCTTGTGCGTCTTTTTGGCCCTTTCGGCCCTCTATGAGAGCTGGTCCCTGCCTTTGGCAGTCATTTTGGTGGTGCCGTTGTGCTTGCTATGTTCGGTCGGCGGTGTCCTGTGGACGGGATCGTCGGTCAACATTTTCGTTCAGATTGGATTGGTGGTGCTGGTTGGTCTGGCATGCAAAAATGCGATCTTGATCGTCGAATTCGCCAAGCAACTGCACCAGGACGGCAAGGCACGGTTCGAGGCCACTCAAGAAGCATCACAACGAAGACTGCGGCCCATCCTGATGACGTCCTTTGCGTTTATTCTGGGCGTCGTCCCACTGGTGATCGCCAAAGGAGCCGGAGCCGAGATGCGACAATCATTGGGAACGGCGGTCTTTAGTGGCATGATTGGCGTCACGTTATTTGGCATTTTTCTGACTCCCGTGTTTTTCTATGTCATTTTAGGCTTGGGCGAATCCAAATTCTTCTCATCTCCGCTCGTCCGAAGAACCGGATTGAGTGTGATGATTGTGCTGGGAATTGGCGCCGTGAGTATCGCCACGTTTGGAATTCCCGCCTGGGGAATACCTGCCGTGGGCATCCCCAAGTCGGTGCAACTTGCCGTGTTAATCATTGTTGTTCTCGGAATTCCCGCCGTCATGTTGATACGCAGTCTTCGCAGACACGAGCCAACACCGCCTCCGTCTGCAACGAATCCAGGCCCGAAGGGAGATCAGACGTGATTTCTCATTTTTTTATTGATCGTCCGATCTTCGCATCCGTACTGTCGATCGTCTTCGTCCTGGCGGGGGGCGTGGCAGTCTTCACGCTGCCGGTGGCACAATATCCCGATGTCACACCACCAACCGTGGTCGTTACGGCGCTGTATCCCGGCGCCAATGCGTTGACAGTGCGGGACACCGTAGCCGCGCCGATTGAGGAACAGGTCAGTGGCGTTGAAGGCATGATGTACATGTCGTCGCAATCCACCAACGATGGTGCGTACACTTTGACGGTGACGTTCCGGATGGGCATGGATTCGGACATGGCCCAAGTCCTGGTTCAGAACCGTGTTTCACTCGCTCTGCCGGTCATTCCACCGCTTGTCCAAAACGAGGGCATCAATGTCAAGAAGATGTCGCCGAACACTTTGATGATCGTCAATGTGGTTTCGCCTGACGAACGTTACGACAGCATCTTTCTCAGCAACTACGCGACGATTTACTTGAAGGATGAACTGGGGCGGTTGCCCGGCATCGCTGGCATCACCTATCTTGGCCAACGCGATTACAGCCTGCGGGCCTGGCTCGACCCCGACAAGCTGGCTGCTCTCAATCTGACAGCCATGGACGTCGTCACAGCCATCAGCCAGCAGAATCTGCAAGTCGCGGCCGGACAAATCGGCCAGCAGCCGGTACCCCACGGGCAGCAATTTCAATTGGCGATTAACGCCCTGGGACGGCTAACGAAACCCGAAGAATTCGCTGAAATCATTTTGAAAGCGGGTGCAGGCAACTCACAGTCTCAGGCATCGCAGATCAGCAGCGGACAGAACGCGTCGACGGGAACATTCGCGACGGCCGGAACGTCAGGCTCCAGCGGAGCCATGGGAGATTCCAGTAGTGCGAACGGCCCGATTCCTCAATCCACGGGCATCGTCCGCCTACGCGATGTGGCCACAGTCGTTCTGGGCTCTCAACAGTACAATCAGTCATGTACACTGGATGGCCGCCCATCCGTCGCCATGTCAATCTTCCAGCTGCCCGGATCGAATGCTCTCAGCACGGCCAACGGTGTATACACGAAGATGGAAGAACTCAAGTCACGGTTCCCCGAAGGTCTCGATTATCAGATTGTCTATGACACAACTCCGTTTATTCGCGAATCGGTCAACGAAGTCTTCTACACGCTGCGCGACGCGATCATTCTGGTCGCCATCGTTGTGCTCGTGTTTCTGCAGAATTGGCGTGCCGCATTAATCCCTTTGATCGCGGTACCCGTCGCCATCGTCGGTACCTTCGCAGTGATGGCGGCATTCGGCTTTTCCTTGAATAATCTGTCGCTGTTCGGCCTGGTACTGGCAATCGGCATTGTCGTTGATGATGCGATTGTCGTGGTGGAGAATGTAGAACGCTGGCTGGACCAGGGAGAAGAACCGCGTGAAGCGGCTCGCAAAGCGATGGACGAGGTCACCGGTCCGGTCATTGCCGTCGCACTGGTGCTGTGTGCCGTATTCATTCCCTGCATGTTTCTTGGCGGTATCACTGGGCAATTCTTTCGTCAGTTTGCCGTGACGGTCGCGGTCTCGACAGTCATTTCCGCATTCAATTCGATGACGCTCAGCCCCGCTCTGGCAGCGATCCTGTTGCAGAAGCGCGATGCGAAGCCAGACTGGCTGAACTGGCTCTTGAATTTGACACTCGGCTGGTTCTTTCGACTCTTTAACTGGGCCTTCGATGCGAGTGCATCCTTCTATACACGCCTGGTCGAAATCCTGCTGCGGGTGTTTGTCATTGCCCTGCTGATCTATGCGGGCCTGCTCTATCTGACTTACTGGCAGATGTCTCGAGCTCCCACAGGATTCATCCCACAACAGGATAAAGGCTATCTGTTATTGAATGTGCAACTTCCCGATTCAGCCTCGGTTGAACGCACGGAAAAGATCATGGAGCGCATTGAAACTCTGGCTCGAGACACGCCCGGAGTGGCCCATACCGTCGGCATTTCGGGACAGTCCTTGATCTTGAACGCGAGTGCTCCGAACTTTGGTTCCATGTACGTCCTGTTCAAGGATTTCAAAGATCGACGCGGGGGCAATTTGACGGCCGATGACATCGCCAAAGAAATCGAAGACCGGTGTCGGGAAAAAGTGAAAGGAGCCAACGTGACGTCGTTCGGGGCTCCGCCAATTGACGGGCTGGGCACGACCGGTGGTTTCAAGATCATCATTGAAGATCGTGGAAATCTGGGACAAGCCGAATTGCAGAGGATCAG